>NZ_JBMDIS010000040.1:0-62016 GCF_057808775.1 Pseudomonas sp. FG86
GTGGCCTTATTGGGGCTGCTGCGCAGCCCAACGCGGGGCAAGCCCGCTCGCCACAACAAGCCCATTCACCACAACAAGCCTGCTCGCCACAGGCTTATTGTTTGCTCGTTCTATCTTGGCATTCGCGCATGAGGCGCCGTTTTTTTATGGGCGCAAAGCGTCAGTAATCGGATAAGTCCGCCAGTGGATGCCGGCCTTCCCATGCCTTGGTGAAATGCGCCTGCACCACGGCGTCCGGGATGGTATTGATGTCCGGCCAGTGCCAATGGGGTGTCTGGTCCTTGTCGATCAATCGCGCACGTACCCCTTCGCTGAATTCCGGGTGGCGGCAGCAGTTCAGGCTCAAGGTGTATTCCATCTGGAACACCTCGGCCAAGGACAGATGACGGGCACGCTGGATCTGTTCCCACACCAGGTGTGCAGTCAGCGGGCAGCCTTCGCTCAATGTCTTGCCGGCGCGGTTGAACAGCGGGTCGGCGTGGTCGCGCAGCGGGTTCAAGGCGCGCCAGGCACTGCGTACATCACCGACGTCCAGCCACGCGTCGATCTGCGCCCGACGCGGCAGCCATTGGGCTTCTGGTTGCTGGCCGACAGCTTCCTGGGCCAGGGCCTTGAGCAGGCTGTTGAGTTGCATCGCGGTCTGTTCCTGCCAATTCAGTTGCAGCAGGCCTTCGATCAACTCGTCCTGTTGGTCATCGCGCAGAAAGCGGTCGGCCAGGCCCAGGTCCAGCGCGTCACGGCCATTGATGTGCGCGCCGGTAAGGCCAAGGAACAACCCCAGCTTGCCCGGCAGGCGCGACAGGAACCAACTGGCGCCCACATCCGGGTACAGGCCGATGCTGATCTCGGGCATGGCCAGGCGGCTGCTCGGCGTGACAATCCGTATGGCCGCGCTTTGCAGCAGGCCCATGCCACCGCCCAGCACGTAACCGTGGCCCCAGCAGATCAGCGGTTTAGGGTAAGTGTGCAAGCGGTAGTCGAGGCGATATTCCGCGGCAAAAAACTGTGCGGCCAGGGCGGGCACTTCCCCCGGCTGCTCGCGGCAGGCCTGGGCCAGGCTGCGCACTTCGCCGCCGGCGCAAAACGCCTTGGGCCCGTTGCCACGCAGCAGCACGCAGACAATGTTCGGGTCTTTGGCCCAGGCCTCCAGGCGATCAGTCAGGGCCAGGATCATCGGCAGGGAGAGCGCGTTGAGGGACTTTTCAGCGTCAAGGCTGGCGATGCCGACGCGGGCGCCGTTGCTGCTGGTCAGTTCTTCGAAGTGCAGGTTCATCGTGACCTCAATCGAGAAGGTGAAGGATCAGTATGATCGCTTCGTGGGAAAGTGCCGGTGGTGTGTCAGATCAATTGACAAGCAGGGCCGGCTTTCCTAGGGTTCGCCTCATTCTTTTTTACAAGACAATTCGAACATGACTGAAGGCGACCGTATCAAACTCGAACCCAGCTGGAAACACGCCCTGCGTGATGAGTTCGATAAGCCCTACATGGGCCAGTTGCGCGAGTTCCTGCGCCAGGAACATGCTGCCGGCAAAGAGATCTACCCGCCCGGCCCACTGATCTTCAACGCGCTCAACTCCACACCGCTGGACAAGGTCAAAGTGGTAATCCTCGGCCAGGACCCGTACCACGGCCCCGGCCAGGCCCACGGCCTGTGCTTCTCGGTGCAACCGGGGGTGCCGGCGCCGCCGTCGCTGGTCAATATCTATAAAGAGCTCAAGCGCGACCTGAACATCGACATCCCCAACCACGGCTACCTGCAAAGTTGGGCCGACCAGGGCGTGCTGATGCTCAACACCACCATGACCGTGGAGCGGGCCAACGCCAACGCCCATGCGGGCAAGGGCTGGCAGTTCTTTACCGATCGGATTATCGAAGTGGTCAGCGAGCACCAGCCGCACCTGGTGTTCCTGCTATGGGGCGCCCATGCACAAAGCAAGCAGAAGCTGATCGATGCGACCAAACACCTGGTGTTGACCTCGGTGCACCCGTCGCCGTTGTCGGCGTATCGCGGGTTCCTGGGCTGTGGGCATTTCAGCAGGACCAACAAGTTCCTGGAGCAGAATGGCGAGGCCCCGATCGAGTGGCGTCTACCGCCGCTCTAGGGCCAAGCACATCCAGAAAATGTGGGAGGGGGCTTGCCCCCGATGGCGGTGTATCAGAAACACATTCAGTGACTGACACTCCGCTATCGGGGGCAAGCCCCCTCCCACATTTGAAGGTTTAGGTCGTTTGCGGCTGACGGTTCCAATGCCTGAACAACGGCTCCGCCAAAAACAGCACAAACAACAACCGCATCACCTGCATGGCCGTCACCAACGGCACCGACAGTTGCAGGGTCTCGGCCGTAAGGCTCATCTCGGCAATCCCGCCGGGCATCATGCCCAGTGTCAGCGAGCGCAGGTCCAGCTGGGTGAGGGCGCTCAAACCCAGCGCCGCCAATGTCGCCAGCGCCATGGTCAGGGCCGTGCCGATCAAGGTGCGGCCCATGAATGAGGGAGCGCTGCGAAAGAACTGCCGGTTGAAATGGCAGCCCAACCCGCTGCCAATCAGCCACTGGCCGATCTGGCTGCCGCCGTCGGGCAAGCCGATATGCAGGTCCCACACCACACTGGCCGTCGCACTCACCAGCAACGGGCCGAACAGCCATGGGTTGGGCTGGTGTAGACGTTGCCAGCCCCACGCCACCAGTGCGCCGATGGGGAACAACAACGCCAGCCATGCCCAGCTCACGGGCGCCGGATGAAACTGCGGTGCGCCGCCGTCGAGCAGATACTTGAAGATCGCCGGCACACACAGCACCACCACCAGCACGCGCAAACTCTGCCCCGCCGCGACCCGGCTGAGCACCGCGCCATTGCGCGCGCCGAGGTTGACCATTTCACCGGAACCGCCCGGCATGCTGGAGAAAAACGCGGTGGCGCGGTCTTCACCGCTGCGGCGCATCAACCACACGCTGACCACGCTCGACAGGCTGGTGACCAACGCGCCGAAGAAGATCAGGCCGAAGTGGCTCATCACCTGTTCGATCACCAGTGGGGTGAAGTGCAGGCCGATGCCGATACCCACCACCCATTGGCCGCATTTGCGCCCGCCGGGAATCTCCGCCAACTGCCACGGCGTCAGGCAACGCACCAGGATAATCGCCAGCAGCGAGCCGACCATATACGGCAAAGGCCAGCCCACCAGGCTGGCCAGGTAACCGCCGGCCAAGCCGACCAGCGGTGTTCCCCACCATTGCTTGAAGGTGACCTCAGACATCGGCCACGGTACGACGCTGTTGCGCCCGTTTGCGCCAGATACGCAGCAGCGGCATGAACAGCATGATGGCGGTCAGTATCCACACGCCAAAGGTGATCGGGCTCGACCAGAGGATCTCCAGCGCGCCGTTGGAGATCGACAGCGCACGGCGCAGGTTCTGCTCCATCAGGCCGCCAAGGATAAAACCGAGCAGCACCGGCGACAGCGGGAAGTCCAGCTTGCGCAGGATGTAGCCGAAGATGCCGATACCGACCATCAGGAACAGGTCGAAGGTGGTGGCGTGCACCGCGTACACCCCGATCGCGGTGATGATGGCAATCACTGGCACCAGCGCCCAGTTCGGCACGGCGAGGATGCGTGTGAAGATGCGGATCATCGGGATGTTGAGGATCACCAGCATGATGTTGGCGATGAACAGCGAAGCGATCAGGCCCCAGACGATGTCTGGTTGCTGTTGGAACAACAGTGGGCCTGGGGTGATGTTGTACAGCGACAGCGCGCCGATCATCACCGCCGTGGTGCCCGAGCCGGGAACGCCGAGGGTCAGCATCGGCACCAGGGCACCGCAGGCGGACGCACCGATGGCGGTTTCCGGCGCTGCCAGGCCGCGCATGTCACCCTGGCCGAACTTGCCACTGGCACCGGCCAGGCGTTTTTCGGTCATGTAGGCCACGGCCGAGGCCAAGGTGGCACCGGCGCCCGGCAGCACACCCATGATGAAGCCCAGCAGGCCGCAACGAATGTTCACTACGAACACCGAACCCGCTTCCTTCAGGTTGAACATCATCCGTCCGGTGGCTTTGACTGCTTCCTGGCCACGGTGGGTTTTTTCCAGCAGCAACAGGATCTCGCTGATGGAGAACAAGCCGAGTACCAACACCACGAACTGGATGCCGTCGGTGAGGTGGATGTTATCCCCGGTAAATCGGTACACGCCGCTGTTGGCGTCGATGCCCACCGCTGACAGGAACAGGCCGATCAGTGCCGCCACAAACGTCTTCAGCGGCTTGTCGCCGGCCATGCCACCGAGGCAGACAATCGCGAACACCATCAGCACGAAATATTCCGCCGGGCCGAAGGCAATCGCCCACTTGGCCAGCAGCGGCGCAAACAACACCATGCCGCAGGTGGCGATGAACGCGCCGATGAACGAACTCCACGCCGACAACGACAGGGCGACGCCGGCCAGGCCTTTGCGGGCCATCGGGTAGCCGTCGAGGGTGGTCATCACGGTGGAGGCTTCGCCTGGGATGTTGAGCAGGATCGAGCTGATACGGCCGCCGTATTCACAGCCCAGGTACACGGCTGCCAGCAGGATCAACGCCGATTCCGGCGGCAGGCCCAGGGCAAATGCGATGGGGATCAACAGCGCCACGCCGTTGATCGGGCCCAGGCCCGGCAGCAGGCCGACCACGGTGCCGATCAAGGTGCCACACAACGCGGTCACCAGGTTGTAGGGGGACAGTGCAACGCCGAAGCCCTGGCCCAAATAGCCAAAAGTATCCATATCAGTTCTCCAGAACGTCGAGCAGGCCGAGGGGCAGCGGAACATCCATGGCTTTATCGAACAGCAGATAAAGACCGATGGCCATCAGGCTGACGATCACCATGCTGGGCACCCAGCGGCCGCCATACAGGCGCGCCATCGGAATGCCGATCAGCATGCTGCTGAGGATGAAACCCAGCGATTCGAAGGTGGTGGCAAACACGATCAACAGTGTCACGCACACGCCGATCTTGATCAGGGTTGCGCGGTCCAGTGCCGGTTCTTCCTCGGTGTGCTTGGTTGGCTGCGGGCGAAACAGCATGTAGATCAGCGCCAGGCTCATCAGCCCGAGCATCAGCAGCGGGTAGGCCCGAGGTCCCACGGGCTCGTAGGAAAAAGACGCCTGATACGGCCAGGCCATCAAGGCCAGCGCGGCGCATGCCACGAGCAGCATGGCGGCGAAAATGCGTTGTAAGAGCATTGGAAACTCCTTGGAGACTCTTGTCGGCGCGAGCTTGCTCACGAAGAACGCAAGGACGCCGCGTGTATCCAGGTAGCACGCGTCATCGTTGAAGTTTTTCGCGAGCAAGCCCGCTCCCACAGAGGGGCGATTACTGGATCAGGCCGAACTCTTTGGCCAGCACTTTGTAGTCAGCCACCTGTTTCTTCACGTAGGTGTCCAGTTCCGGGCCGGTCATGGCGAACGGGAACAGTTCGCGCTGGTCACGCAGCTTGGCAAAGTCGTCGGAGGCCAGCAGTTTGTCGAACGCGTCTTTCCACCAGGCATAGTCCGCATCGCTGACCTTTGGCCCGAGGTAGAAGCCACGCACCACTGGCCAGACGATGTCGTAGCCTTGCTCTTTGGCGGTCGGAATATTCTTCATTTCCGGCTCGTCCAGGCGCTCTTCGGAGAATACCGCCAGCAGGCGCATGTCACCGCTGAGGATATGCGGCATGGAGTCTGAGATGTCGGTGCTGCCCACCTGGATATGCCCACCGAGCAGGGCCGTGGCGATTTCGCCGCCGCCTTCGAGCGCCACGTAGCGCAGCTCGCGCGGGTTGATCCCGGCCGCCTTGGCGATCAGCGCGGTTTGCATCCAGTCCTGGCTGCCGACGGTGCCGCCGGAGCCGATGACCACGCTGCCTGGATCTTTCTTCAGGGCCTTTACCAGATCATCGAGGGTCTTGTAGGGCGAATCGGCTTTTACCGCGATGGCGCCGTAGCTGGTGCCGACTGCCGCCAGCCAACGTACGGCGCTCTCGTCGAAACGCCCGAACTTGCCCTGCGCCAGGTTCAACAGCGAACCGCTGGACCAGGCCACCAAGGTGCCGCCATCCGCCGGGCGCTGGGCGACCACCGCGTTGTACGCCACCGCGCCCACGCCGCCGGGCATGTAGGTCACGCGCATCGGCTTGCTCAGCAGCTTTTCGTTGACCAGCGCGCTTTGCGCCAGTTTGCAGGTCAGGTCAAAACCGCCGCCGGGGGAGGCCGGGGCGATGCATTCCGGGCGCTTGGGTTCGTCAGCGGCCAGCAGTTGGCCAGCGAACAGCATGCAGCCGGCGGCGAGGGCGAGTTTTCGCAATGAAAGGGTCATGGTTATCTCCGTCGTTGTTGTTATGAGTGGCTATTACCAGGCACTACTTACCAAAGCGCGACGCTGTAGCTGACCAGCAGGCGCATTTCATCCGCATCACGGGCTGAATAGTTGGAGCGATAAGTCGCGTTGCGCAGGCGCACGGCCACATCCTTGAACGTGCCGCTTTGCACCACGTACTTGATCTCGCTGTTGCGTTCCCACTCCTTGCCGGTCTCGCCGTTCTTGAGCTTGATGTTGTCACCCGAGAGGTAACGGCTCATGAAACTCAGGCCGGGAATGCCCAGCTTGGCGAAATCGTAGTCGTAGCGTGCCTGCCAGGAGCGCTCTTCAGCGCCGGCAAAGTCGTTGATCTGCACGAAGTTGACCAGGTACGGGTCGCTGCCATCCACATAGGGAAACGCGCTGTCGCCGGACATGTGCTGGTAGCCGGCGCTGAGCTTATGGCCATTGAGGGCATAGCTGAACAGGCCGTTGAGGGAGGTGTTGTCGATCTTGCCGCCACGCGCGCTGCCGGTGTCATCGCTGACGGCCAGGCGCAGGTCGGCGCCGAAGGTGCCGGGGCCCATCGGGCGCGCGGCAACCAGGCCGAGGAAGTGCTGGCGGTACACATCGTCGAGCTGGGCAAAGTGGTAGCTGCCGGTGATCTTGTCAGCGAACTTGTAGTCCACGCCGCCGAAGTTGAAGTGCTTGCCGGTGGCGCCGCTGACGAAGCGGCTGTTCTTGTTGTTGAGGGCGATGTCCTCGTAGTTGGTATCGTCGCGGTCCTTGGCTTTGTCCAGGCGGCCGCCGGTGAAGACCAGGTTCTTGAATTCCTTGGAGGTGACCAGGCCACCGTTGAAGGTCTGCGGCAGGATGCGGCCGTCGTTGGGCTTGAGGATCGGCAGCTCGGGCATCAGTGCACCGATCTTCAGCTCGGTGGCGGAGATCTTCATTTTCCCGGTCAGGCCCAGCTTGGCGTACTCGTTGGCGGCGCGGCCGTCGTCGTGGGTGGGCAACAGGCCGGTGCCGGTGCGGTCGGGGCTGGAGTCGAGCTTGACGCCGAGCATGCCCAGCGCATCTACGCCAAAGCCCACGGTGCCGTCGGTGTAGCCCGATTGCAGGTTGAGCATGAAGCCCTGGGCCCATTCGTCGCGCTTGGATTGCTGGGCGCTGGTGCCGTCGCGAAAGTCACGGTTGAAGTACATGTTGCGGGTTTCCAGGGTCGCGCTGCTGTCTTCGAAGAAGGCAGCCTGGCTAAGCGGCGAAAAGCCGGCAAAGGCAGCGGCACTGGCAAGGGCGGTGTGGGTCAGGCGGGAAAAACGCACAGGCGGGAAAGCCTGGGGCTGTGTCGACAGCATCGTTGTGCACTCCGTTATTGTTCTTATTTTGGCGAAAACGCTTCGAGGCGTTTTTCGGTCGCTACGGATCAGGTAGCGCGGCAGGCATGACCTACCGTGGCTGGATGCTAAAGGGCGAAGCTTTCACTAACCTTTCAGTTGGCTTTCAATGTTTTCGGGCTTCACAGGCCAGGCCGCGCCTGTAAACTGCCTCGCAAAGCGTGGCGCCGACCACCCCCGAACGAGGTAGAAATCCATGCGTGTCCTCCTGGTTGAAGACCATCTGCAACTGGCCGAAAGTGTCGCCCAAGCGCTCAAGAGCACGGGGTTGACCGTCGATGTGCTGCACGATGGGGTGGCCGCGGACCTGGCCTTGAGCAGTGAGGAATACGCAGTGGCCATCCTTGATGTAGGCCTTCCGCGCATGGACGGTTTTGAGGTGCTGGCGCGCTTGCGGGCGCGTGGGAAAAATCTGCCGGTGTTGATGCTGACTGCGCGCAGTGACGTGAAGGACCGCGTGCATGGCCTGAACCTGGGGGCCGATGATTATCTGGCCAAGCCATTTGAGCTGACGGAGTTGGAAGCGCGGGTCAAGGCGTTGTTGCGGCGCAGCGTCCTGGGCGGCGAGCGTCAGCAAACCTGCGGTGTGCTGGTCTATGACCTCGACACCCGCCGCTTCACGGTAGGCGGCGAGCTGATGACGTTGACCTCCCGCGAGCAAGCGGTGCTTGAAGCGCTGATCGCGCGTCCCGGCCGAGTCATGAGCAAGGAGCAACTGGCCTCCCAGGTTTTTGGCCTCGACGAAGAGGCCAGCCCCGATGCCATCGAAATCTATGTACACCGCCTGCGCAAGAAACTCGATGGCCAACCCATCGCTATCGTGACCTTCCGTGGCCTGGGCTACCTGCTGGAAGCCCGCGATGCATAAGCCCAGCAGCCTGCGCTGGCGGTTGCTGTGGAACCTGGCACTGCTCATGGTGCTGTTGATGCTCGCCAGCGGCATGAGTGCCTACTGGAACGGTCGCGAAGCCGCCGACACCGCCTATGACCGCACGCTGCTGGCCTCGGCACGCACCATTGCCGCCGGCTTGACCCAGGTGGATGGCACCCTCAGCGCCAATGTGCCGTATGTGGCCCTGGACACCTTTGCCTACGACAGCGCCGGTCGCATCTATTACCAGGTCAATGACATCGACCAGAAGCTGATCTCCGGTTATGAAAACCTCCCCGGCCCGCCACCCGGCACGCCGCGTACCGACGATTACCCGGCGTTGGCGCGCTTCTATAACGCCACGTACCAGGGCCAGCCCGTGCGTGTGGTCAGCCTGCTCAAGGCTGTCTCCGAGCCGAACATGAACGGCATGGCGGAAATTCGCGTGGCCGAGACCGATGAAGCCCGGGTCAGCATGGCCCGCAGCCTGATGGCCGACACCTTGCTGCGCCTGGGCATGCTCGGCATTGGCGCGTTGCTGCTGGTGTGGTTTGCCGTGAGTGCGGCGCTGCGCCCGTTGGAGCGCCTGCGTACGGCCGTGGAAGAGCGCCAGCCCGATGATTTGCGGCCGTTGCCGTTGGTGGAAGTGCAGCTTGAGTTTGGCCCGCTGGTGCGCTCGCTCAACCATTTCACCGAACGCTTGCGCGGGCAGTTCGAGCGCCAGGCGCAGTTTATTGCCGACGCCGCCCATGAACTGCGAACCCCTTTGGCGGCGCTCAAGGCCCGCCTTGAACTGGGCCTGCGCAGCGACGCCCCTGCGACCTGGCGTAGCACTCTGGAAAGCGCGGCCCAAGGCACCGACCGCCTGACCCATCTGGCCAATCAATTGCTGTCGTTGGCCCGTATTGAAAACGGCGCGCGGGCGATTGCCGAAGGCGGCGCGCAGTTGCTGGACCTCAGCCAATTGGCCCGTGAACTGGGTATGGCGATGGCGCCGTTGGCCCATGCGCGTGGGGTTGCATTGGCCTTGGAGGCGGATGAGCCGGTGTGGTTGCGCGGTGAACCGACGTTGCTCAATGAGCTGCTCAGCAACCTGGTGGATAACGCCCTGGCCCATACGCCTCCCGGCGGCAATGTGATCCTGCGGGTCACGGCGCCGGCGGTACTGGAAGTGGAAGACGATGGCCCTGGCATCCCGCTGGATGAACGGGATCGGGTGTTCGAACGCTTCTATCGACGTAGCCAACAGGGCATGGGGTCCGGCCTGGGGCTGGCGATTGTCGGCGAGATCTGTCGGGCGCACCTGGCGCAGATCAGCTTGCACGACGGGGAGCAGGCAGGGTTGAAGGTGCGGGTGAGTTTTATCGCCGGTTGATCAATCAAACATCGAGCGCGCTTCATCGAGCTCGGCGCGCAAGGCATCGCTGTAAGGATCGACTTGCAGCTTTTTCATCGCCGGTACGCTGGAGATGGGAACGTCGGCCAGGGGATGATCGGTACCGCGATAGCAGTACAGCACCGCGACTTGGACGATGTCGACGTAATCGAGGTGGGCAGAGTCGCGCTCCAGGTCCAGGTATTGGCCGGGCAGTTTTGCCAGCATCTCCGGGAAGTCCCACCGACCGAGGAGTTTGTCCCCCAGTTGCGGGTGGATGCTGTCAATCACGTGGTTAAGGCTGACCGGGTCTGAGAGCAGCTCGTAGTGGTCTTCGGCGTAGGTCAGGATCGGCAGCACGCCGATCTGGTGGACCAGGCCACCCAAGGCCGCCTGGTCTGGCTTGAGCTGGCTGTGGTTGCGGCACAAGGCATAGCTGACACCGGCCACTTCCAGGCTGCGGCGCCATACGTCGCGCATTTTCTGTTCAACCACATCGGAGCGGGCGTGGAAGATCTGTTCCATCACCAGGCCGATAGCCAGGTTGCTGCTGTAGTTGGTGCCCAGCCGAGTGATGGCTGTGTGAAGGTCGGTCACTTCCTGGGTCGCGCGCAGCAGCGGGCTGTTGACCACTTTGATCAGGCGTGCCGACAGCGCGGTGTCGCGACCGATCACCTTGCTCAAATGGCTGATGCTGATTTCCGGGTCTTCAGCGGCCTGACGAATGTTCAGGGCCACTTCCGGTAATGTCGGCAGAACCAGGTCATCGTTGTCGATGGCCTTCACCAAAGCCTGTTGGACTTTTTCCTCCAGCTTGTTCATTCATGCTCTCTAGGGTGTTGCAAAAGGGTACGGCGATCAGCGCTGGATCTCTCGATCCCGGTCGAGTAGGTAAGGCAGATCAAGCAGTTGCAAACCGGGGCCTTCCAGTGTGCCTACATGAACATCGCCACTCTCGGCTGCTTCGGCTTGCAACACGGCCAGAAGTTCAATCCCCTGGTGTGCTTTTGCCGCGATTACCACTTCGCCGATCGCACTGGTGTGGCTGGGGGCAAACAGTGGAGTGCCTGGCTCGGGCAGTTCAGCGGCATCCAGGCTCAGGCGGTACAGGCGGCGCTTGAGCTTGCCCAGGTACTGCATGCGCGCGACGATTTCCTGGCCGGTGTAGCAGCCTTTCTTGAAGCTGACGCCGCCAACGGCTTGCAGATTGAGCATCTGTGGAATGAACAGTTCGCGGGTTTGCGCCATCACCTGGCCGATACCGGCGCGGACCTGGCCCAGCAGCCATTCATTCAAGGCTGATTCTTTCAATTGAGCGCTCAATTGGCTGCGCACGGCTTCTGCCTGCTCGGCAGGTACCCAGAGCTCAGCGCGGCCGGGTGAGACGCGAATGGCGATCAGCGCTTCGGTACGCGCCACGCTATCGGTCTCGGTGGGCAGCACCAGGCCCAGGCTGGCGAGGGCCGCGTCTGCATCCGACAGGCCGAACCGTACCCAGGCGGCACTTTCGTCGGTGAGCTTGGATTTTGAGAACACCGCGTACTTTTTCAAGTCCGCCAGTTGCGGCTCCAGCAGCTCGGTCGCCATGGCCAGCAACACCCCGTCACCTTGCAACAGGATGCGGAAGCTCGACTGCATGCGCCCTTTTTGGGTGCAGCGCGCGCCGAGGCTGGCCTGGGTGTCGCTCAGGTAATTGAGGTTGCAGGTCAGTTGTCCCTGCAGGAACTTGGCAGCGTCGGAGCCGCGGACGGCGAGAACGCCTTCGTGGGACAGGGGGCAGAAAAAAGCAGAGTCAGCCATGGGTCATCGCAGGTCAAAAAGTCATGGGTGCATCATAGAGGGGCGCCCGGCAAATGGATAGTTTCTGTAAGGGCGACCAAAGCCGACTGTTCCGGTGCCGTCGGGCCTGTATACTTGCGCTCTATTTGAGGAGCGCTCCATGGTCGAAGATGTAGAACTCAATCGCCTCTACTGGCACAGCCGCCGCGGCATGCTTGAACTGGACGTGTTGCTGGTGCCATTCGTCAAAGAGGTTTACGCCACTCTCAACGAGGTGGATCGCGCCTGTTACGTGCGGCTGCTGGAATGCGAAGACCAGGACATGTTCGGCTGGTTCATGGAGCGCGCAGAGTCCGAAGACCCGGAACTGCAACGCATGGTTCGGATGATCCTGGACCGTGTCCAGCCCAAGTAATCGCTTTGAATGCCGCTGGCAGGCCTCACGGCTGATGCTGGCGGTGTATCTCCTGGCCCAGCTGTTCGCGTTGGGTGCCTTGCTCGTTATCGACCTACCGTTCTCCAGCCTGGCTGGCTTGCTGTGCCTGGCGCATGGGGCTTGGGTTGTGCCGCGCCATATCTTGCTGACACACCGTTCGTCGATTCGTGGCCTGCGCCGCGACGAAGACGGCTGGCAGTTGTGGAGCGCGGCGCGAGGCTGGCACAGCGTGCAGTTGCGCCCGGACAGCCTGGCCTTACCGCTGATCGTGGTGTTGCGCTATCGCGTGCAGGGGGAGTGGCGAGTCCGTTCGACCTGCGTGCCGAGGGATTCGCTGGGCGCCGATGTGCACCGGCGCCTGCGCGTTCGCTTGAAATTCAGCCGCCGTAGGTGGTTGGCGCCAGGATAGTGTCGCGGGCCTCGGGCAGCATCTGTGGGTAGTCGAGGGTGTAGTGCAGGCCCCGGCTTTCCTTGCGTTCCATGGCCGAGCGGATCATCAGTTCCGCAACCTGGGCCAGGTTGCGCAATTCGATCAGGTCACGGCTGACCTTATAGTTGCTGTAGAACTCATCGATCTCATCCAGCAGCAGGCGCACCCGGTGTTGAGCCCTTTGCAGGCGCTTGTTGGTGCGCACGATCCCCACGTAGTCCCACATGAAGCGCCGCAGCTCGTCCCAGTTGTGGGCGATGATCACGTCTTCATCCGAATCGGTAACCTGGCTGGCGTCCCAGCGGGGCAGGGCGGCAGGCACAGGAATGCGCGGCAGTTGGTCCAGGATGTCCGCCGCGGCCGAGCGTGCGTAGACGAAGCATTCGAGCAGTGAGTTGCTGGCCATGCGGTTGGCGCCGTGCAGGCCGGTGAAGCTGGTTTCGCCGATCGCGTACAAGCCAGGTACGTCGGTGCGGCCATGTTGGTCGACCACCACGCCGCCGCAGGTGTAGTGCGCGGCCGGCACTACCGGGATCGGGCCCTTGGTGATGTCGATGTTGAAGGCCAGGCAGCGCTCGTAGACCGTTGGGAAGTGGGTCTTGATGAAGGCTTCGGGCTTGTGGCTGATATCGAGATAGACGCAGTCGATGCCCAGGCGCTTCATTTCATGGTCGATGGCGCGGGCGACGATATCCCGCGGCGCCAGCTCGGCGCGCGGGTCAAAGCGTTGCATGAAGCGCTCGCCATTCGGCAGTTTCAGGTGGGCGCCTTCGCCGCGCAGAGCCTCGGTGATCAGGAAACTCTTGGCCTGCGGGTGATACAGGCAGGTGGGGTGGAACTGGTTGAATTCCAGGTTGGCCACCCGGCAGCCTGAGCGCCAGGCCATGGCAATGCCATCGCCGCAGGCCCCGTCGGGGTTGCTGGTATAGAGGTATACCTTGGCCGCGCCACCCGAGGCGAGGATGGTGAAACGCGCGCCGTAGGTATCGACTTCGCCGCTGGTGCGGTTGAGTACGTAGGCGCCGAGGCAGCGTTCGCCTTCCAGGCCCAGGCGTTTTTCGGTGATCAGGTCGACGGCGACGCGTTGCTCGAGCAATTCGATGTTGGGGCGTTGGCGGGCCTGGTCGAGCAGGGTCTTGAAGATTGCAGCGCCGGTGGCATCGGCCGCATGAATGATGCGTCGATGGCTGTGGCCGCCTTCGCGGGTCAGGTGGAATTCGAAACCACCGTCGTCGCTCCCCGCGTGTTCATCGCGGGTGAATGGCACGCCCTGGTCGATCAGCCATTGGATCGCTTCGCGGCTGTGCTCGACGGTGAACCGCACCGCGTCTTCGTTGCACAAGCCGGCGCCCGCGTTGAGGGTGTCTTCGACGTGGGATTGCACTGTGTCGGTGTCGTCCAATACCGCGGCGACACCGCCCTGGGCCCAGAATGTCGAGCCGTTGGCCAGGTCGCCTTTGCTCAGTACGGCAATGCGCAGGTGGCTGGGGAGGGTCAGTGCAAGGCTCAGGCCGGCCGCGCCGCTACCGATCACCAGGACATCGTGTTGAAACTGTTGGCTCATTGGAAGGATTCCGCAAAAAGCGATCCGAAGGATTGGCGCAAACAGGACGCCTGGATCGGCGAATCAAAGGGGCACACGGGCCACTAGTATATAGAGGGGGGGAGCGGCACAATAGTCGGGCATTCGTGGCAATGTGAGATTACGGTGCACGGCCAGGGTAAAATCGGCCAGTTATTGAAACGGGAACTTTTTGCATAAGCCCCGACTCAATAGCAGGTTGCCCGGAAGCTGGGAAAACGTTGAGTTTATTGGCCCGTCGGGAGCATTGGACGCGTCAGAAAACCGACGACAAGATTATTCGCGCAGTCGGCGTTGCCCGTACTGCGTTTTTCGTGTGTGCCAAATCAGTGCATGCCGGAAACTTGCTTGGAGGGGGAGAACTTTTGCGAAAAGTCCTAGTCTATGTTTGCAAGCCTGATCGTTTAGTTATGCAAGCCTCCTTCAAGTACAACGAGGAGTGTTCATGCTAACCCAGGAAGAGGATCAGCAGCTGGTCGAGCGCGTTCAACGCGGCGACAAGCGAGCTTTTGATCTGCTAGTGCTGAAATACCAGCACAAAATTCTCGGGTTGATCGTGCGGTTTGTGCACGACACCCATGAAGCGCAGGACGTTGCACAGGAAGCCTTTATCAAGGCATACCGTGCACTGGGCAATTTTCGCGGTGATAGTGCGTTTTACACGTGGCTATATCGCATCGCCATCAACACGGCGAAGAACTATCTGGTGTCTCGCGGACGCCGCCCACCGGATAGTGATGTAAGTTCAGAAGATGCAGAATTTTACGATGGTGATCACGGCCTCAAAGATCTCGAGTCGCCGGAGCGTGCATTGCTGCGCGACGAGATCGAAGGAACCGTTCATCGCACAATTCAGCAACTGCCAGAAGATTTGCGTACGGCGTTAACTTTACGTGAATTCGATGGTCTGAGTTACGAAGACATTGCGAGCGTCATGCAGTGTCCGGTGGGGACTGTAAGGTCACGGATTTTCCGGGCCCGGGAAGCCATCGATAAAGCCTTGCAACCGTTGTTGCAGGAAAACTAAAGACAGCGGCGACAGCCAAGAGAGGAACCGCCATGAGTCGTGATGCCCTGCAGGAATCGCTGTCCGCAGTGATGGATAACGAAGCGGATGAACTGGAACTTCGTCGAGTGCTCAACGCATTTGATGATGCCGAAACCCGTGACACCTGGTCTCGTTACCAAGTTGCTCGGGCGGTGATGCACAAGGATCTCCTAATCCCTCGTCTGGATATTGCTGCGGCCGTTTCTGCTGCACTGGCTGATGAAGCCGTTCCGGCAAAAGCTGCACGCGGACCGTGGCGTAGCCTGGGTCGTCTGGCAGTGGCTGCTTCGGTGACTGTTGCCGTATTGGCCGGTGTTCGCCTGTACAACCAGGACGAGATCGCCGGTGCCGAACTGGCCCAGCAGACCCAGCAGCCGGTCATGGCCGGTCCCCAAGTCAAGGGCCCAGCTGTACTGGCCGGCTACAAGGAAAGCTCCGAAACCACTGGCCCAATGGCCAATGGCGTTCTTCAAGGGCAATCCGGCTGGCAGGACCAGCGTCTTCCAGGCTACCTGCGCCAACACGCCCAGGAATCGGCCTTGAAAGGCACTGAAAGCGCTTTGCCATACGCTCGCGCAGCAAGCCTGGAAAACCGCTGAACCGTTAAGGAGCCCTATGCGCGCCATACCGCTCCTTACGCTTTTGCTTAGTGGCTGGTTTGCACTCCCCGCCCACGCCGATGAAGCCCAAGACTGGCTGACTCGACTTGGGCGTGCAGAGCAGCAGCAAAGCTTTCAAGGGACGTTCGTCTATGAGCGTAACGGCAGTTTCTCTACCCATGACATCTGGCATCGTGTCCAGGATGGCCAAGTCCGTGAGCGGCTTTTGCAGCTTGACGGTTCGGCTCAGGAAGTCGTGCGCGTAGATGGCCGGACACAGTGCGTCAGTGGCACATTGGTCGCAGGTCTTGGTAATTCGCGTGACGCGCCTTCGCGTACGCTTGATCCGCAAAAACTCACTCAATTCTACGAACTGGCCGTTATCGGCAAATCTCGCGTGGCCGGTCGTAATGCAGTGATTGTGTCGATCACCCCGCGCGACCAATACCGTTATGGGTTCGAGTTGCATCTGGACCGTGAGACTGCCTTGCCGCTCAAGTCCCTGCTGCTCAATGACCAGGGCCAATTACTCGAGCGCTTCCAGTTCACGCGACTGAACACTGCGGTCCTGCCAGATGACCGTGACTTGCAGCCCAGCAGCGAATGCACGCCTATTGCAGTCGTCAACAGCAAGGCGCCTGAAGTCGAGGCTACGGAGGCCTGGCACCTTGAATGGCTGCCTCCCGGATTTCAGTTGACCAGTCGCAGTACCCGTAAAGACACCCAGACCAAAGCAACCGTCGATAGCCTGATGTACGAAGATGGGCTGGCGCGTTTTTCGGTGTTTCTTGAGCCGATCAGCGACGTAAGCGTGTCGGAAACTCGTACACAGCTAGGCCCTACGGTTGCTGTGTCTCGCCGCCTGAACACGGTGGAGGGAGAAATGATGGTGACGGTCGTCGGCGAAATCCCGATTGGCACTGCCGAGCGCATCGCGCTGTCGGTACGCGGTGATAAAAAGCCAGTGACCAAGCCGTGAGTCGTTAATCTTATGTTCATCCTGACCTTTCACTCTAAGTCCCTGCCAGGTTGGTTGCCGAGAGACATGAAATGTCCGGATCAGCATTTTCACTTGCAAAAATCCCTCATGTTTTTTATAGGTCAGGGCATGTCGGCTCTGGCCTTGTTTTGTTCGCGGAACAAAGATGTCGGTCGCAGTTTCCGGCGTTTTTTGAACCCTGTCGCTCAACCCTGCTCGTCGTAACGGGAGCTGTATGTCGATACCACGTTTGAAGTCTTACCTATCCATAGTCGCCACGGTATTGGTGCTGGGTCAGGCCGTGTCCGCGCAAGCGGTCGAGCTGCCTGACTTCACTCAACTGGTTGAGCAAGCCTCGCCTGCCGTGGTGAATATCAGTACCACGCAGAAATTGCCGGATCGCAAAGTCTCGAACCAGCAGATGCCCGACCTGGAGGGGTTGCCGCCGATGCTGCGCGAGTTCTTCGAGCGTGGCATGCCGCCGCAACAGCGATCCCCCCGTGGCGGCGGTCAGCGTGAAGCGCAATCCCTGGGCTCTGGCTTCATCATTTCGCCGGATGGCTACATCCTCACCAACAACCATGTGATTGCCGACGCTGACGAGATTCTGGTGCGCCTGGCCGACCGCAGTGAGTTGAAAGCCAAGCTGGTCGGCACCGATCCTCGTTCCGACGTGGCCTTGCTGAAAATCGATGGCAAGGACCTGCCGGTGCTGAAACTGGGCAAGTCCCAGGACCTGAAGGCAGGGCAATGGGTAGTGGCAATCGGTTCGCCGTTTGGCTTTGACCATACGGTGACCCAAGGTATTGTCAGCGCCATCGGTCGCAGCCTGCCGAACGAAAACTATGTACCGTTCATCCAGACCGACGTGCCGATCAACCCGGGCAACTCCGGTGGTCCACTGTTCAACCTGAACGGCGAAGTGGTGGGGATCAACTCGCAGATCTACACCCGTTCCGGTGGGTTCATGGGCGTGTCGTTCGCCATCCCGATCGACGTGGCCATGGATGTTTCCAACCAGCTGAAAAGCGGTGGCAAGGTCAGCCGTGGCTGGTTGGGCGTAGTGATTCAGGAAGTGAACAAAGACCTGGCTGAATCCTTCGGCCTCGACAAACCGGCGGGTGCCCTGGTCGCGCAGATCCAGGACGACGGCCCTGCTGCCAAAGGCGGCCTGCAAGTGGGCGACGTGATCCTGAGCATGAATGGCCAGCCGATCATCATGTCGGCAGACCTGCCGCACCTGGTGGGCGCACTCAAGGCAGGTAGCAAGGCCAAGCTGGAAGTGATCCGTGAAGGCAAGCGCCAGAACGTTGAACTGACCGTTGGCGCGATCCCTGAAGAAGGCGCGACCCTCGACGCCCTGGGTAACACCAAGCCGGGCGCCGAACGCAGCAGCAATCGCCTGGGTATTGCCGTGGCCGAGCTGACCGATGAGCAGAAAAAGACCTTCGACCTGAAAAGCGGCGTGGTGATCAAGGAAGTCCAGGACGGTCCTGCGGCGTTGATTGGCCTGCAGCCAGGTGACGTGATTACTCACCTGAACAATCAGGCGATCGACAACACCAAGCAGTTCACCGACATCGCCAAGGCGCTGCCGAAGAACCGTACGGTATCGATGCGGGTATTGCGTCAGGGCCGTGCCAGCTTCATTACCTTCAAGCTGGCTGAGTAACACAGCCCAATAAAAAAGCCCCGCCTTCGTTCAGCGAAGGCGGGGCTTTTTTGTGGGCGATGGGTTTAACTCATCATCCCTTTGACCAGGCGTTCCTGCTCGATCAGCTCGCGCTGGCGTGCATCAATGCGGGATGACAGGGGGAAGTTGTTGCCGGCGCGGCGCTTGGCAAAGTCCAGCTGCTGGATCGCCTGCTGGAAATCGCCCACCAGTGCAAAGTACTCGGCGCGAGCCTGATGCAGGCCGATGATGTTGCCGGACAAGCCGCGCGTCTCCGCGACCTGATACCACACGTCCGGATCGTCCGGGCGGGACTTGAGCAAGCCGTCCAGGGCTTTTTCTGCATCGGCGGTGCGGTTCTGCTTGAGCAGCAAGTCAACCCGCACCTGGTTCAGCGGATAGTTGCCGGGGTACTGGGTAAGCATCCGGTCGGTCCGTTGCTGGGCATCCGGCAAGTGATTGCTGGTGATGTCCAGCTCGATTTGCGCGAGGTTGTAGGTGATGTCGTTGGGGGCCTTGGCCAGCAACGGGGCCAGGTTTTCCCTGGCTTGCTTGAGCTGGGTGCCCTTGATCTGGGCAATGGCCAGGCCATAGCGCGCCACATCGTTCTTCGGGTTCTCGTCCAGCTGTGCCTGAAAGCGCTTGGCGGCCAGCCCAGGCGTGTCTTCGTATTGCAACTGCACCCGTGCGCGAATCAACTGATAGCGCAGACTGTCTTCCTTGCCACCGGGCTTGGCTTGCTCCGCGCGGTTGCGGGTGTCGGCGATCCGCGATTCGGTTACCGGGTGAGTCAGCAGGAATTCAGGGGGCTTGGCGTCGAAGCGGTATTGGCGCATCAGGCGCTCGAACATGGTCGGCATGGAGCGCGGGTCATAACCGGCTTTTTCCAGGTTGAGGATGCCGATACGGTCGGCCTCTTGCTCATTCTGGCGAGAGAACCTTCGTTGTTCCTGGATCGCGGCGGCCTGGGTGCCGGCGATCGCGGCAATACCGGCATCGCCGGCACCTGCGGCGGCAGCAATGATGCCGCCAAGCAGGGCGGCCATCATCGGGATCTGCATGCGTTGCTGTGCTTCCACGCCTCGGGCGAAATGGCGTTGCGACAAGTGAGCCAATTCGTGAGCCAGCACTGAAGCGTACTCACCTTCGGTCTGCGCATTCAGGAACAGGCCGCCGTTGACCCCCACAATGCCGCCAGGTGCGGCAAAGGCGTTGAGCTGCGGGCTGTCGATCAGGATGAACTCCAGGCGCCGGTCATTGACCTGGCTGGTCTCCACCAGCTTGTACACGCTGGTTTCGACGTAATCCTTGAGCTGCGGATCGTTAAGCTGTGAGACCTGGCCGCGCAGGTAAGCCAGCCAGGCACGACCCAGTTGGTATTCCTGTTGTGGCGAGACAATGGCAGAGCTGGCGTCGCCAAGTGACGGCAGGTCGTCAGCGAAGCCTGGAGAGGCCAGCAGGCAAGCCAGCGTCAGCAGGGTGGGGCGCAAGAAAGTCATGCACAGAGCCTTTGGACAAAGAGCTTACTGTAGCCGGACACTGAGCTTCGGACCAGATATTCTAAGCACCCCGAACGCTGCCCGGAGTAAAACCATGACCGACGCTGTAGCCTTTGATGCCGAACTCGATGCCAGCGGCCTCAATTGCCCGTTGCCCTTGCTCAAGGCCAAGTTGGAACTCAATCGTTTGGCCAGTGGCGCAATACTCAAGGTGATCGCCACGGACGCAGGCTCCCAGCGTGACTTTCGCACCTTTGCCAAACTGGCAGGCCACACGTTGTTGCATGAAGAAGATGCAGCCGGCGTCTACTGTTACTGGTTGCGCAAGGCCTGAGCCGTTTGCCCCCCATTGTCTGAGGTTGATTGATGTTCAAGGTGTTACGAGACTGGATTCAGCGTTACTTTTCCGATGAAGAAGCCGTGGTGCTGGCGGTCCTGCTCTTCCTCGCGTTCACCGCCGTACTCACCTTGGGCGGCATGCTCGCGCCGGTGCTGGCGGGGATGGTGCTGGCCTACCTGATGCAAGGCCTGGTTACCACCCTGGAGCGTCTGCGCTTGCCGGGCGCGGCGGCGGTGGGCTTGGTGTTTGCCTTGTTCATGGGGTTGCTGCTGGTCTTTATCGTGATCGTGGTACCGCTGTTGTGGCACCAATTGATCACCCTGTTCAACGAGCTGCCGGGCATGCTCGCCAAATGGCAGTCACTGTTGCTGCTGTTGCCGGAGCGCTATCCGCACCTGGTATCGGACGAGCAGGTGCTACAGGCCATCGAAGTGGCCCGTGGCGAGATCGGAAAATTCGGCCAATGGGCGCTGACTTTTTCCCTGTCCAGCCTGCCGCTGCTGGTCAATATCATGATCTACCTGGTGCTGGTGCCGATCCTGGTGTTCTTCTTCCTTAAAGACCGCGCAATGATCGGTCGCTGGGTCAGTGGCTACCTGCCGCGCGAGCGGGCGCTGATTACCCGGGTGGCTGAGGAGATGAACCGGCAGATTGCCAACTACATTCGGGGCAAGGTCATTGAGATCATTATCTGTGGGGGCGTGACCTACATCGCCTTTATCGCCCTGGACTTGAACTACGCAGCGCTGTTGGCCTTGCTGGTCGGCATTTCCGTGGTGGTACCGTATGTCGGCGCCGTGGTGGTGACGGTACCGGTCACATTGATCGCCCTGTTCCAGTGGGGCTGGAGCGACCAGTTCATCTACCTGATGGCGGTGTACGGGATTATCCAGACCCTGGACGGCAACGTGCTGGTGCCGCTGCTGTTCTCCGAAGCCGTCAACCTGCACCCGGTGGCAATCATCTGCGCGGTATTGTTGTTCGGCGGGTTGTGGGGATTCTGGGGGGTGTTCTTTGCGATTCCCCTGGCAACGCTGTTCAAGGCGGTGCTGGACGCGTGGCCGCGGCAGGATCCGGTGGTGGCGCCTTTGTTATAGCGGCAGGGCGAATTGTGACGAGGGCGCTTGCTGCCTTTTTATTGGAGCCGCTTCGCAGCCCAGCCGGAGCAAGCGCCCTCGTTACAGTGGCTCGCGCTGCTGATCAAGCCTTGTTCAAAGCCTGCGCCGCCGCCAACACGGCGTCCACATGCCCTGGCACTTTCACGCCGCGCCATTCCTGACGCAGCACTCCTTCACTATCGATCAGGAACGTGCTGCGATCCACACCCAGGTATTCCTTGCCGTATAGCTTCTTCAGCTTGATGACATCGAACAGTTGGCAAACCGCCTCGTCCTTGTCGCTGATCAGCTCAAAGGGGAATGCCTGCTTGCCCTTGAAGTTCTCGTGGGACTTCACGCTGTCGCGCGACACGCCAAACACCTCGGTGTTGGCGGCCTTGAACGCTGCGTACTGGTCACGGAAACCCTGGCCTTCAGTGGTGCAGCCCGGGGTGCTGTCCTTCGGGTAGAAGTAGATCACCACTTGCTTGCCCTTGAGGGCTTTGATGCTGAAGGTCTGGCCGCTGGTGGCCGGGGCTTCGAAATCGGCTACGGGTTTGTCGATGACTACCGCCATGGAGGGTTCCTTACATTGGGTTCTGTGGGCGCCAAGGCTCGATCAGCGCGTCAAGGTTCAAGGCATCGGCGAAGTCCAGGAACTGGTCGCGCAACCAGCTGATCTGCACGCCGGCCGGCAAGGTCACGGTGAAGGTGGCATTGAGCATGGTGCCGCCGGTTTGCGGGGCCTGGTACGTGTCGCAGGTCAGGTTCTCCAGTTCGACGTTATGGTCGATAAAGAACTGGCACAGCTCATTGACGATGTCCGAGCGATAGGCCGAGCTGACATACGCGACATAAGGCAGGGCCTGGGGACGGTTCTCCAGGGCGGCGCTGCGCACCACGTTGACGGTGAAGTCGTGCTTCTTGGCCAGGCCCGGCAGGCCAGTCTCAAGCCGCGCCAGGGCGTCCCAGGTGCCGGAGATCTGCAACACCAGCGCACTGCACTCGCCATGGCGGGTCAGGCGCGAGGTCACGACGGCGCAGCGGTTTTCATGGCTGGCGCGGCACAGGACGTTGGTCAGCTCCATGGGGTTGGCGCCGAGGGCACTGATAACAAGGAATTGTTCGCGAACTGTGGGGGTGGACATGCAGCCTTCCTAAAACGATGAGCGGTCGATACGGTGAGGGCTGTATCGATCAAAGCATGAAGGGTAGCGAAAAGCGTCGCCAAGGGATAGGAGGTGGCGTTTTCATTGCGTGATCGGCGGGTTTTTACCCCACCGCGACCTCCACTTTCGCGCAATGATGGCATTGCCCGTCGTTTAGTTGATCCAGAACGCATCCTCAGGCGGTACTTCGCTTGTACAAGCATCTTGGCGCCAGTACCATTACGGCTCTCTTTTTCCGGCAGGAGCGGTTGCATGATTGCGGGCAGTATGGTGGCACTGGTCACACCCATGGATGCACAAGGTCATCTCGACTGGGACAGCCTTGGCAAACTGGTGGACTTCCACCTGCAAGAAGGCACCAACGCCATCGTGGCGGTCGGCACCACGGGTGAATCGGCCACCCTCGATGTGGAAGAACACATCCAGGTGATCGAATTCGTGGTCAAGCGTGTCGCGGGCCGTATCGCCGTGATCGCCGGTACGGGCGCCAACTCGACGCGTGAAGCCATCGAGCTGACCAGGAACGCCAAGAAAGCCGGCGCGGATGCCTGCCTGCTGGTGACCCCGTACTACAACAGGCCGACCCAGGAAGGCCTGTACCAGCACTTCCGTACCATTGCCGAAGCCGTCGATATTCCGCAGATCCTCTACAACGTACCGGGCCGCACCGCGTGCGACATGAAGGCTGAGACCGTGATCCGCCTGTCCACCGTGCCGAACATCATCGGCATCAAGGAAGCCACCGGCGACCTGCAACGTGCCAAGGACATCCTGGCCGGCGTGCGCAGCGACTTCCTGGTGTATTCCGGTGACGACGCCACGGCAGTCGAGCTGATCCTGCTGGGCGGCAAGGGCAACATTTCCGTGACCGCCAACGTGGCCCCCCGCGCCATGAGCGACATGTGCGCAGCCGCCCTTGCTGGCGATGCCGTGACTGCCCGTGCGATCCACGAGAAGCTGATGCCACTCAACAAGACACTGTTTATCGAATCCAACCCTATTCCCGTGAAATGGGCGCTGTTCGAGATGGGCATGATGCCGGACGGTATCCGTCTGCCGCTCACCCGTCTGAGCGAAGCCTTTCACGAACCGCTGCGACAGGCCCTGCGCCAGTCCGGCGTCCTGGTTTAATTGAGGAAGCACTACGCATGAAGCGATTGGCCGGACTTTCCGCACTTGCCTTGATTATCTCCAGCACCAGTGGCTGCGGTTGGATCTGGGGCCCGGAAGGCTACTTCCGTGACCGCGGCAGCGATTACCTGGAAGCACAAGCAACCAAACCGATGCAATTGCCACCGGACGTCAATGTTGCCAAGCGCCTTGACCCGTTGCTGCCGATCCCGCGTAACGTGGCCGACGACACCACCAAGGGTGAGTACGTAGTGCCACGTCCACAGCCGATCTCGGCCGTGGCGGATGCCAGCGACTACAGCTTGCAGAAGAGCGGTGACTCGCGTTGGATCGTGGCGCAGCGCCCACCTGCCGAAGTCTGGCCGGTGGCCGTGCAGTTCTTCCAGGACAACGGTTTCCGCATCGACGAGCAGCGCCCGCAGACCGGTGAGTTCACCACCGCATGGCAGCAAGGCAGCGAGCTGTCCGCCAACATGGCCAAGCGCCTGCAGGCCGGTGGCGTCGCGGCTGACAGCGAAGCCCGTGTGCGTGTGCGCATCGAGCCTGGCGTACAGCGCAATACCAGTGAAGTCTATGTGGTCAGCGCCGAGCGTCCTGCCGGCAGCACGTCCAACGTCGAGTTCACCAACCGCTCGGTCAACACCGGCGTCGATGCCGCCTTGGTCGACGAGATGCTGGCCAGCATGAGCCGTATTTCCGAGAAGGGCGGTTCCGTTTCCCTGCTCGCGGCGCGTGATTACGACACCCCTAGCCGCGTCAGTCTCACCGAGGACGGCAGCGGCAACGTGGTGCTGAACCTGGGTGAAGACCTGGACCGTGCCTGGGCCAGTGTGGGTCGTGCTTTGGAACAAGGCCCTTGGCGCGTTGAAGACATCAACCGCAGCCTCGGCCTGTACTACATCAACGTGGCTGAAAAAGCCGAGAAGAAAGACGACGAGCCTGGTTTCTTCGGCAAGTTGTTCGGCAGCAAGCCGACCAAGGAAGAGATCGAAACCCGCGCCGAGCGTTATCAGGTTCGCCTGAGCAAGGTTGGCGAAACCGTACAAGTCACCGTCGAGAAAAACATCAACACCGTTGCGCCCGCTGAAACAGCGCGCAAAGTGTTGGGCGTGATTCAAGACAACCTGGGCTGATCCGGTGCGTTTTGCCGTTCTCGGCAGCGGTAGCCAAGGGAACGGTACGCTGGTCGCCCACGACGACACGTACGTGCTGGTTGATTGTGGTTTCTCCTTGCGGGAAACCGAGCGGCGCCTGCTGCGCCTGGGGGTTCACCCCTCGCAGCTGAGCGCGATCCTGGTGACCCACGAACATGCCGACCACGTGCATGGCGTGGGTTTGCTGTCTCGGCGCTACAATCTTCCGGTGTACCTCAGTCGCGGTACGTTGCGCGGGATGCGCAAGCCCATTGAACCCGCAGGTTTCCTGGCGGGTGGCGAGCAACTGCAGATTGGCGCGTTGAGCATCAATGTGATTGCCGTGGCGCACGACGCCCAGGAACCTACGCAGTATGTATTCAGTGATGGGGAGCGGCGCTTCGGCGTGCTCACCGACCTGGGCTCCTACTGTGCCAAGGTGCTGGACGGTTACCGGAACCTCGATGCCTTGATGATCGAGTCCAACCACTGCCGAGACCTGCTGGCTCGCGGTCACTATCCGTACTTTCTCAAGCAGCGGGTGGGTGGCGAACTGGGACATTTGAACAACCACCAGGCGGCGTACCTGGTGTACGAGTTGGGCTGGCAAGACCTGCAACACCTGGTCCTGGCCCACTTGAGCAGCAAGAACAACCTGCCGACGCTTGCCCGGCAATGTTTTGTCGACACCCTTGGGTGCGACCCGGACTGGCTGCAACTGGCCGATCAAGATTCAGGGCTCGACTGGCGACACATCGCCTAGCCCACCTCACTCAAAGCGGAGCCCATCATGGAAAAACGTGAAGAACTCTACCGCGGCAAAGCCAAGTCGGTGTACAAGACCGACGACGCCAACCGCCTGATCCTGCTGTTTCGCAACGACACCTCGGCGTTCGACGGCAAGCGCATCGAGCAACTGGATCGCAAGGGCATGGTGAACAACAAGTTCAACGCCTTCATCATGCAGAAACTCGAAGCGGCCGGCATCCCGACCCAATTCGACAAACTGCTGAGCGACAACGAGTGCCTGGTCAAGAAGCTAGACATGATCCCGGTGGAATGCGTCGTGCGTAACTACGCCGCCGGCAGCCTGGTCAAGCGCCTGGGCGTGGAAGAGGGCCTCAAGCTCAACCCTTACACGTTCGAGCTGTTCCTGAAGGACGACGCCAAGGGCGACCCGTTCATCAACGAATCCCACGTCGTGGCGTTCGGTTGGGGCACCGCTGAGCAACTGGCGCGCATGAAGGAGTTGTCCCTCAAGGTCAACGACGTGCTGAGCAAGCTGTTCGACGACGCAGGCCTCCTGCTGGTGGACTTCAAGCTGGAATTCGGTGTGTTCCA
The DNA here is from genome assembly GCF_057808775.1 of Pseudomonas sp. FG86. Classification (NCBI taxonomy): domain Bacteria; kingdom Pseudomonadati; phylum Pseudomonadota; class Gammaproteobacteria; order Pseudomonadales; family Pseudomonadaceae; genus Pseudomonas; species Pseudomonas sp. FG86. The sequence continues at coordinate 26,200 of NZ_JBMDIS010000040.1, forward strand.
CGACGGCTCTATCGTCCTGGGCGACGAATTCAGCCCGGACGGCTGCCGCCTGTGGGACAAGGACACCAAGAAGAAGATGGACAAAGACCGCTTCCGCCAAGGCCTCGGTGATGTGATCGAAGCCTACGAAGAAGTCGCCCATCGTCTCGGCGTACCGCTGTAATCGACGCAAGCATCTGATAGCACGGAAAAAAATCTCTATTCGAGCTTTGCTTCCACGAAACAGGCTGTTATGATGCGCGCCGTTGGAGAGATGCCAGAGTGGCCGAATGGGACGGATTCGAAATCCGTTGTACCTTCACCGGTACCTAGGGTTCGAATCCCTATCTCTCCGCCATTACATAGAAAAAGCCCCGTAGCTGAATAAGCTACGGGGCTTTTTCGTTTCCGGGTATTCGCTTGGCAACGGCCGAAGCACATCTATTTTTTTGCGCCTCACCGAATAACTTTCCCCGCTGCGGTGTTCACTACTCACACCATCAGGGAATGCCCATGAACATACCGACCGACCGCTACGACCGTTGGACCCGCATCTTCCACTGGCTCACCGCTGCCGTGGTGATCTTCATGTTTGCCAGTGCCCATCTCTGGGAAAACCTGGAGAAGGGCACGCCGCTGCGCAAGGGCCTGCAATCGCTGCATATCTCGCTCGGCATTGCGATGGCGCTGTTGATTGTCGTGCGGATCGCCTGGCGATTGATTGCGGGTCATCATCCAAAGTCCGACAGTCCCCGGGCGCTTAACCTGCTGGCGAAAATGGCGCATGGTTGCCTGTACCTGTTGCTGTTGGCGCAGATCGTCCTGGGCTTTATGTTTCGCTGGGCTCAAGGCGAGCCGTTCAATTTCTTCGGGCTGTTCCCCATTCCTGCTCCCGTTGTGATTGATCACGAATGGAGGGGCGCCCTGGGTGGTCTGCATGACAATGTGGCATGGGCGATCATCCTGCTGGCGGGCCTGCATGCCGCGGCTGCGCTCTGGCATCACGTTGTCGTCGGCGACAACACGCTGCGCCGTATGTTGCCCGGTTCAGGTAATGCGCTTCAAAAGTGATGTTCGCTGTTGCACCTCCCCATCGTTACGGAGCATGACAACCATGAAAAACCGCCACGAACACCCCGTCACTTACCGCACCGCGCTGTTCTTCAGTGCTTGCCTGGCCGCCGCTTTACTCGCAGGCCCAGCTCACGCCTCCGGTGACGAATCGGCCCCGCCCAAGCCTAACTGCCCGAAAGGCCAGGTCTGGGATACCAAGAGCGGAAAATGCGTGCTGCAAACCAGCAAAGCCACTTCGGACGCCGACCGTACCGATTACGCCTACCGCCTGGCCAAAGATGGGCGCTACGACGAAGCCCTGGCATTGCTCGATACCCTGCAAAACCCGAACACCGCCAAGGCTCTCAACTATCGCGGCTATGCCACGCGCAAACTGGGGCGCACCGATGAAGGTATCGGTTATTACCTGAAGTCCGTCGCGCTCGACCCCAACTACGCGCAGGTTCGCGAGTACCTGGGCGAGGCCTATGTGATCAAAGGGCGCGTCGACCTGGCGCAAGAGCAACTGGTGAAAATCAAAGCCTTGTGCAGCACCACCTGCGAAGAGTACCAAGACCTCGCCGAAGCTATCGCCGCCGCGCCACAGGCTTGAAACCGATGAGTGAACCGACAGGGGGCAGCCATCACCAGAGAGGCTGAGTTTCGTCGCGAGCTGGGCCTGTTGTTGCCGCGTTTATGGCGATATGGGTTGGTGTTGTCGCGGCAAAAGCATCTGGCCGAAGACTTGGTGCAGGCGACCTGTGTGCGAGCATTGGAGCGTGCCGGGCAGTTCGCGGCCGGCACGCGCCTGGACCGCTGGCTGCTGTCGATCATGCATTCCATCTGGCTCAACGAGGTGCGTTCGCAACGGGTACGCCAGGGGCAGGGGTTTGTCGAGGGGGAACAGGCGTTGTCCTTCGATGGCGAGAGCCAGGCTCAGGATCAGGTATTGGCCGCGCAAGTGATCAAGCTCGTTAACGGGTTGCCTGAAGCACAGCGGGAAACAGTGTTTCTGGCGTACGTCGAAGGGCTTTCCTACAAGGAAATTGCCGAGGTGCTGCATATTCCCGTCGGGACTGTGATGAGCCGGTTGGCCGCCGCCCGCTTGAAACTGGTGCAGACCACACCCTCTACGGCCCAGCAGGATAAATCCAGCGGAGAACGGCGATGACTCAGACTAACGTACCGTCCGATGAGTGGTTGGTGGCTTATCTGGATGGCGAGCTGGAGGTGGAGCAGCGGGCGTTCATCGCCAATCAGGTCCGCACGGACCCGGTGCTGGCCGCACGCCTGGAGGCTTTGCAGTGCGCTGACTTACCCTTCAAGGCCGCCTTCGACTCGGTGCTGGGTCAAGCACCTACCGCGCGGATGCAGGCAATGCTCAACGCCTTGCCAGCGGCACAAGCCCCAGCGCTGAGTCGACGTCGCTTCCTGGCCGTAGCCGCCGGTTTTGCCGTGGCAGGCGCAGTTGCCGACCGCCTGTTCATCAGTTGGCCTCGCGCGCAATCCGCTCAAGGCTGGCGTGCCTCGGTTGCCGAATACATGGCCCTGTACACACCGCAGACCCTGGAAAACCTCAGCGCTGATCGCGCCTCTCACATCGCCCAACTCAATGGCGTGGGAGCACAATTGGGGCTGTCGTTATCTCCAGAGGCGGTAACTCTGCCCGGCGCCGAGTTCCGGCGTGCGCAGATCCTCGACTATGAAGGCGTAGTGATCGGCCAATTGACCTACCTGGATCCGCGCCATGGTCCATTGGCACTGTGTATCACCGCCAGCCAAAAGGGCGCGCAGCCCGTCGCTACCGAGCAGCGCCGAGGCATGAATGTGGTGTATTGGGCCAGCCTGTCCCATGGCTTCATGCTGATCGGTAGAAACACATTCGAGGATTTGCAGATCATGGCCAGCCGCGTCGAACGGACGTTAATAGCTTGAACCCGGTGAGCCGGCATCGTCTGCTGCACTCGCCAACCGCCCCAACAGCGACTCAATGAACACCCTTTCCGCTCGACTCATCTTCTGCTCCCGATGCCACAGCAAGTGGATATCCACATCGGCAATCCCCTCATCCGGCGGCAGCCGCCACAGCAGCCCGTTCTTCACATCCTCCGCCACCACGTGAACCGGCAGGCAGCCCAAACCAAACCCGGCGATCACCAGGCGGCGTACCTCTTCCAGGCTGGATGACGACGCCACGATCCGCCCGCTGAAGCCCTGCTGATCACGAAAGATCGTCAGCGGCGATAGCATCCCGCCGATTTGATCACTGGTGAAACTCACGAAGTTCTCCGACTGCAAATCCCCCTCCGCCAATCCGCTGCGTCCGAACAGGGCATGGTGCCGTCCGCAAAAGAACGCGTAGCGCTGGCGCAGGAACAGATGCTGCTCCAGCCGTGGCTGTGATCGACGGTTGAGGCTCAGGCCCAGGGTGGCGGTTTTTTCCAGCAGGGCGGCGACGATGTCGGAGCTGCGCATCACCTCCACTTCCAGGTCGACCCGTGGATGTTCACGATGAAAGTCCGCGAGAAACTCATCGAAAAGGTCCGAGTTGATCCGGCTGATCATCAGCAAACGCACCTTGCCGATCACTTCATCGCCAGGCTTCTGCAGGGCATTGCTCATCTGCGAGACCTGGCCGTACATCTCGCCGGCAATGGCGAAGATCTGTTTACCGGCCTCGGTCAGTACGAAACGCGGGCCACGGCGGGCGATGAGTTGGCAGTCGAGTTGTTCTTCCAGGCGCTTGAGGGCCTGGCTGATCGCCGGTTGGGTCAAATGCAGGCGGGCGGCGGCGCGGCTGATGCTCAGTTCCTGGCCGATCACGCGGAAGGTGCGCAGCAGGTTCCAGTCCAGGCGGTCGTTGAGCAGGGGGTGAATATCGCGACGGGGTTCGGACATGGCGCGGCTCAATAATAAGCAGAATTTATAATTGGAATAATAAATAGAAAATTGACTAATCATAGCCCCGCGACGATAAATCACCCCTGACAAGCGCCATCAGAGCGCATGCGTTCGACCTTTCTCCTGCCAAAAAAATAACCAAAGGAGCCCGCCCCATGAAGCCTTCCGCTTCGCCCCAGCCTCGCCGTGCTGCGGCCGCCGCTTTTATCGGCACCATGATCGAGTGGTACGACTTCTACATCTATGCCACCGCCGCGGCGTTGGTGTTCGGTCAGCTGTTTTTCCCTTCCGAAGACAAATTGTTCAGCACCATGGCTGCGTTCGGTACCTTTGCCGTGGGCTTTTTCGCGCGGCCGTTGGGCGGCATCGTGTTCGGGCATATCGGCGACCGCATTGGCCGCAAGAAATCCCTGGTGATCACCCTGGTCATGATGGGCGTGGTCACCGTGTGTATCGGGCTGCTGCCAACTTACGCGCAGATCGGCGTCGCGGCGCCGGTCATGCTGGTCCTGCTGCGCATCGTGCAAGGTATTGCCGTCGGTGGCGAGTGGGGCGGTGCGGTGCTGATGGCCGGTGAGCATGCGCCCAAAGGGCGGCGGAACTTCTTCGCGTCCTTTGCTCAGCTGGGCAGCCCGGCGGGGTTGATTTTGTCGCTGCTGGCGTTCAGCGCGGTGACGCGTTTGCCGGAAGAAGACCTGCTCAGTTGGGGCTGGCGCCTGCCGTTCCTGGCCAGTGCCTTGCTGCTGATAGTGGGCCTGGCGATTCGCCTGGGCGTAAACGAATCCCCTGAGTTCCTCGAAGACCAGGCCCTGGCGCAAAAGGCCCGGGCGATCAAGCCCGACCAGGCCCCGGTGATCGAAGTGCTGAAAACCGCGTGGCGCCCGTTGTTGCTGTGCATTGGCGCCAACACCCTGGGCATCGCCGGCGTGTATTTCACCAACACGTTCATGATTGCCTACAGCACTCAGCAACTGGGCTTACCGCGCTCGTTGATTCTGGAGTGTTTGTTCTTCGTTGCCATCATCCAGTTCTGTGTCCAGCCGCTGGCGGCCTGGGTGGCGGAGAAGGTCGGCGCCACGCGGTTTCTCTGCGCGATGACGGTACTGGCGATGGCTTCGCCGTACCCGATGTTCGTGCTGGTGAGCAGCGGCCAGGCGCCGTTGATCATCCTCGGCATCGCCCTGGCCGTGGTGTGCATGGCCTCGTTTTATGCGGTCATCGCCGGCTTTGTCAGCGGCCTGTTTGAAACCCGTGTGCGCTATACCGCGATTTCCTTGGCCTATCAGGTGTGCGGTGCGCTGGCCGGTGGTCTGACGCCATTGATCGGCACCTGGCTGGCCCATGCCTACCAGGGCCAATGGTGGCCGATGGCGGTGTTTTACAGCCTGATCGCGGCGGTCTCGCTGGTGTGCGTATTGGCGTTATCGCGCCGCCACGCCACCGCCCGCCGTCTCGAAATGGCCCCAAGTGTCTGAGGGGAGATGGGTAATGTTGAAGATTAATGGCCAGCGCCTGTGGGCCAGCCTGATGGCCATGGCTGAAGTGGGTGCGACCGCACGCGGTGGCAGTTGCCGCCTGGCCTTGAGCGCTGAGGACCAGGCCGGTCGCGAGCTGTTCAGCCACTGGTGCACTGCGGCGGGGCTGACCTTGAGCGTGGATGCCATCGGCAACCTGTTCGCCCGCCGCGCCGGGACGGAGGAGGACGCCGCCCCGGTGATGATGGGCAGCCACCTCGACACTCAGCCGAAGGGCGGGCGTTTCGATGGTGTCTACGGTGTGCTGGCTGGCCTGGAAGTGATCCGCAGCCTTGACGACCACGGTATTCAAACGCGTAAACCGTTGGAAATCGCCGTATGGACCAACGAGGAGGGCGCCCGGTTTACCCCGGCGATGCTTGGCTCGGCGGTCTTCACTGGCGCCCTGGCGTTGGACAAGGCCCTGGCCAGTGTCGACGTGGACGGCATCAGCGTGGCCGAGGCCTTGCGCGCCATCGGCTACCACGGTGAGCGCGCGTCAGGTGGTGCGGTGGATGCGTATTTCGAAGCGCATATCGAGCAAGGCCCGATCCTGGAAGACAACGCCAAGAGCATCGGCGTGGTCACTGGTGGCCAGGCGATTCGCTGGCTCGACGTGCGCGTCACCGGCATGGCGGCGCACGCTGGCACGACGCCGATGCCGCTGCGCAAGGACGCGCTGTATGGCGCTGCGCAAATGATCCAGGCGCTGGAAAGCCTGGCCAAGGATTTCGCTCCCGAGGGCCTGACGACCGTTGGTGAATTGAGCATCGCCAAATCCTCCCGTAACACCATCCCCGGGCTGCTGCATTTTAGCGTCGATCTGCGCCATCACCGCGACACCGACCTTGATGCCATGGAACAGCAGGTGCGCAAACAGTTGCAGGCCATCGCCGCGCAACGTGGGCTCGACGTCACCATCAGCCCCCACTGGATCAGCCCGGCGACACCGTTCGATGCGCAATGCGTGGCCTGCGTGCAAGCCGCGGTGGACGCCTTGGGCTACAGCCAGCAGCGGATCGTCAGCGGCGCCGGTCACGACGCGATTCACCTGGCACGCTATTGCCCCACCGCAATGGTCTTCATCCCCTGCGTCGGCGGCCTCAGCCACAACGAAGCCGAAGATGTATTGCCCGAAGACGTGCGCCAGGGCACCGATGTATTGCTTAACGCCGTGTTGGCTCGCGCCGGCCAGGCCACATGACCACTCATACCTGAAGACTGGCGCCGTCCCGCTCAAACAGGGGCGCAGTGTTCATCCAGGAGCCTCTTATGCGTACGTTTTTCCACCCCGAACAGCTGCTGCACCATCCGCGCAGCTACTATTCCCGCGGCCAGATGCGCACGCCGCAGGAAGTCCCCGAGCGTGCCCGCAACCTGCTGCTGGCTGCGCAAACCCTTGGCTTCGACATTCAACAACCGCAGGATTATGGACTTGAGCCCTTGCTGGCCGTCCACGGCGCGTCTTACCTGACTTTCCTCCAGCAAGCCCACGCGCTCTGGAAAGAAATCCCCGAGGACTGGGGCGACGAAGTCATGTCCAATATCTTCGTGCGCGAGCCCAACGCCCTGCGCGGCGTCCTGGCACAGGCTGCGCGCTACCTGGCCGACGGCAGTTGCCCGGTGGGTGAACTCACCTGGCGCTCGGCATATTGGTCAGCCCAAAGCGCCGTCGCTGCCGCCAGGGCCATCCTCGACGGGGCGCCCGCAGCCTATGCACTGTGTCGCCCGCCAGGTCATCACGCGCGCTTCGATGCGGCAGGCGGCTTCTGCTACATCAATAACGCGGCCGTCGCGGCACAGGCGTTGCGCGAAGGCTTCCAGCGCGTCGCCATCCTCGACACCGATATGCACCACGGCCAGGGCATCCAGGAAATTTTCTACGACCGCGACGATGTGCTCTACGTGTCGATCCACGGCGATCCCACCAACTTCTACCCCGGCGTCGCCGGCTTCGCCGAAGAGCGCGGCAACGCCGCCGGTGAAGGCTGCAACCTCAACCTGCCGATGGCGCACGGTGCCAGCGAGGCGGTGTTTTTTGCACAACTGGAGCGGGCGCTCAAGGCAGTCAAAGACTTCTCGGCGCAGGTGCTGGTGTTGTCCCTGGGCTTCGATATCTACGAACTCGACCCGCAAAGCAAAGTCGCGGTGACGCGGCAGGGGTTTGCGCAGTTGGGAGACTGTATCCGTGGGCTGGGGTTGCCCTGTGTGATCGTGCAGGAAGGGGGGTATCACCTGGAGACGCTGGACAGTAATGCCCAGGCGTTTTTCAACGGCCCACAGGCTTGGAGAGTGTAATCAGGCAACTTCTCAGGGGCTGAAACCGAAACGCCTGCTGGGCTCCATGCCCAGCAGGCGTTCAGTGGTTGCCAAACACTGTGAGACGCGTTGGCAACACTTTCTTCCGTGCGGCTAAAGTACTGTCCCAGCAGGCCGACACGCTCTCATACGATGTCGTATTCCTAAAAAAAAGAGAGTCGCCAAACATGTCCCTTCGCAGCCTGTCCATCGCCCGTCGCGCGGGCTTGGGTTTTGCCCTGATTGCCTTGCTCGTCGCTCTGCTGGGGTTTTTCGCGCTCTCGAACATGGCCAGCATTCGTGCCAGTGCGGTGCAGGTGGAAAGCGGGCTGGTGCCCAAGATGCGCCTGGTGGCGGACATTCGCGAAATCATGCTGCGCATTCGTACGATTTCTTTGCGCATGGCGCTGGACCCGAACCCCGCGAGCATCCCGCAATACCGCAGCCAGATGGACACCCGCAGCCAGGACCTGGCCAAGCGGCTGGCCGACCTCAACGCGGTGATCGACACCCCCGAGGTGCGCACGCTGTATGAGCAGTTTCAGGTCTCGCTGCGCCAATACCAGCAGGGGCTGGCCCAGTCGTTTGTCCTTGCCGACCAGCAGAAGGGCGCCGAGCTCAACAAGTTGCTGCTGGTGGACATGAAAACCGTGGTGGATGGCTCCGGAGCCCAACTCAACGCCCTGGCCGACTACTACAACGCGCAGATCAACCAGCAGGGCCAGGCGGCTGAGGCGCAGTACGGCCGTTCGCGTACGATGGTCTTCGGTTTTGTGCTGCTGGCCGCGTTGAGCACCGTGGCGCTGGCGTGGTTGCTGACGCGCAGCATCGTCGGCCCCTTGAGCCATGCAGTGCGGGCCGCAGAAAACGTCGCCCGAGGCGACCTGACCCAAACGGTGGCGGTGACCGGCGACGACGAAGTGACCCGCCTGCTCGTGGCGCTCCAGAGCATGCAAGCCAGCCTGCGCGGGACCTTGCAACTGATTCGCCAGTCGGCCGGTCAGTTGGCGTCTTCCGCCACCGACCTCAATGGCATCACCGACCAAAGCAGCCGCAGCCTGCAAAAACAGACCGCTGAAATCGAGCAGGCCGCCACGGCGGTCAACGAGATGACCTCGGCCGCGGATGAGGTGGCGCGCAATGCGGTGTCCACCTCCGAATCCACACGCCTGTCCAATGAAACGGCGCGCGAGGGCCAGCACCGAGTGGGCGAAACCGTCAGCGCCATTGAAGCCCTGAGCACCAACATCGGCGAAACCTCGACCCTGGTACAGAACCTCGCCGAGCAATCGCGGGATATCGGCAAGGTGCTCGACGTGATTCGCTCCATTGCCGAGCAGACCAACCTGCTGGCCCTCAATGCCGCTATCGAAGCGGCGCGGGCCGGTGAGTCCGGGCGTGGTTTTGCGGTGGTGGCTGACGAAGTGCGCGCACTGGCCCACCGTACCCAGCAATCGACCCTGGAAATCGACCAGATGGTCACCGCGATGCGCACGGGCTCCGACCAGGCACTGACATCGATGCAGTCGAGTACCCAGCGCGCCACTGACACGTTGGCCCTGGCCGAAGGGGCCGGTGGTGCATTGAGTCAGATCACCGACTCCATCGACCAGATTCACCAGCGCAACCTGGTGATCGCCAGCGCCGCCGAGGAGCAGGCCCAGGTGGCCAAGGAGGTCGATCGCAACATCGTTAATATTCGCGACCTGTCTGCCCAGTCGTCTTCCGGCGCCGGGCAGATCAATGGGTCGAGCCGTGAATTGGCGCAGTTGGCGGTCGCCCTCAACGAGGCGGTGGCACGCTTTCAGCTGTAGTGACGTGCGCCGTGAGTGGCGGCGGGCAGGAGAGCGCTAATTCAGCGTCGGTTCTTCCTCGATCTTTATATTGACCGCTTGCCACTCACCCCCCGGCCCCCGTTCCAATTCGTAGCTGACGATTTGCCCCTCGCGCAGCACCCGACCGCCCTGGGCGGTGCTGCTGCGAAAGAACACGTCTTGCGTATCGTGGACGGCAGTTTCGCTGCTGATGAAGATTGCAGTCTGTGGAGTTGTTCTGGACATGGCCGTTCTCCTTTTTCAGTGCAATACATGGCCCGTGGTGGGCGGGGTGAAGCGGTCATTCAACGGTTTATCAACCGACCACTTGGACTTTGTCGGCCTGCATGCCTTTTTGCCCTTGCACCGCTTCGAAGCTGACTTTCTGTCCTTCTTTCAATGATTTGAATCCTTCGCCCACAATCGCCTTGAAGTGTACGAACAGGTCGGGCCCGCTCTCCGGAGTGATAAACCCAAAGCCTTTGTCATCGTTGAACCACTTCACCGTGCCGTTCTGTCTGTTGCTCATTGTTCGTATCCTCTAAACCCTTGTGTCCTGCTGCGCGCCGATGCGACGCAACATACTTAATAAAAGCCCCGCGTCAGCCAGCCGTCAACACGGCGCGAGACCAACGGTACTGTCATTTCTGACAGGTTCTAAGGCCGTCAAAGCGCGCCATACTGCGCAGTTTCATGCTGAAGACCCGCAGCAGACCCCGCAGTGTTCGGGCGGCCGTCCCCGCGCGCATGGCGCCCTGTCGTCGCCCATACGATAATGCCGGCATTCCGATTCCCACTGGCTATCCTCCGTGATCATCAACTTCGACCTCAACGACCTCCAAGCCTTCCGCGCCGTGGTAGACAAGGGCAGTTTTCGCGCCGCCGCCGAGGCCATCCGGATTTCGCAACCGGCCCTCAGCCGCCGTATCGAAAAGCTTGAATCCGCCCTCGATGTAAAGCTGTTCGAACGCACCACGCGCCGGGTCAGCCTGACCATGGTCGGGCGTGCATTCCTGCCTCAGGTCGAGCGCATGCTCGACGACCTCGACATTGCCTTGATGGGCATCAGTAACGTGGCGTCCACGCGCATGGGCGACGTCACCATCGCCTGCGTGCCGTCTACGGCGTATTACTTCATGCCCCACGTGATTTCCGAGTTCCACAAGCTGTACCCGAAGATTCGCCTGCGGGTGCTGGACGCCAGTGCCGGTGAGGTGTGCAGCGCGGTGGGGAGTGGCGAGGCGGATTTTGGCGTGAGTTTCAGCGGCAGCCTGGCCGATGAAGTGGAATTCGAGTTGCTGATGCAGGAGCGCTATGTACTGGCGTGTCGTCGGGACCACCCGTTGGCCGGACGCGACAGCGTGACCTGGGCCGAGGCCTACGAGCACGACTACATCACGGTGGACAAGACGTCGGGCAACCGCGCCCTGCTGGACCAGGCCTTGCACGGCGTGCGGGTGAAAAAACCGAGCGTCTGCGAGACACACCACGTGACCACGATGATCGGCTTGGTGGAGGCGGGGCTGGGGGTGGCAATGGTGCCGTCGATCGCCATGCCGGCGGGCGAACACCCGATTCTGGTGAGTGTGCCGCTGGTCGAGCCGCCGGTGATGCGCAACGTGGGCTTGATCAAGCGTCGCGGGCGGACATTGCCGCCCGCGGCGCTGGAGTTGGAGCGGTTGGTGCGGGAGATGCCGTTTCGGTCAGCGTGACACCGAGTCCAGGCCGGTGGATTGCACCAGCGGTTGTGCCTCGGGCGAGGCCAGGTACTGCAACAGTGCCTTGGCCTGGGCCGGGTGTTCGGCGTTAACCGGAATGCCCGCCGCAAAGCGTGTCACCGACTGCACGTCTTCCGGGATCTTGCCCACGTAAGTCACCCCCGGCACCGGCAACAGTTCCGCGACCTGTTGCAAGCCCACCTCGTATTCACCCTTGGCAACCTTCTCGGCCACCGGGATGCGTTCGATCATGCTGCCCTTGGCGGGCATGCCGAGTTTCTTGAACAGCTCCTTCTCGACATACACACCGCTGGCGCTGTCCGAATACGCTATGGACTTGGCCTTGAGCAGCACGGCCTTGAGCTCGGCGTCAGTGCCAATCGCCGGTTTCGCCGCGCCTTCTTTCACCACCAGGCCGATGCGCGAATCCGCCAATTCCACGCGGGACGCCGGGTCGACTTTGCCTTGCTTGATCAACTCATCCAGGGCGTAGCCGACCATAATCACCACGTCGGCGTGTTCGCCACGGGCCAGGCGGTTGGGAATCGCTTCCGGCGCCTTGCCCATCGAGGGGCCGAGGATCGTGTCGAGGGTATCGCCGCTCTGTTTGGCGTATTGCGGGCCCAGCAATTTATACGCCGCAGTGAAGCCACCCGAGGTCATGACCTTGAGTTCTTCGGCCTGGGCCGTCAGTGCCAGGGTGCCGAGGGCCAGGGTCGTCAGGGTCTTGAATAGCGTCTTCATCACACGGCCTCCTGCATCACTTGCCCACGGGTGTTGGCCCGGCGATACAGCGCCAGGGTCGAGCACAAAGCGCACAGCGCGGCAAACATCATCCAGTAGGCCGGGGAGGCCTTGTCTTCGGTGAGGTGGATGAACCAGGTGGAAATCGCCGGAGTGAAACCGCCAAAGAGTGCGGTCGCCAGGCTATAGGCCAGGGAGAAGCCCGCCACGCGCACTTCCACCGGCATGATTTCGGTCAGCGCCGGGATCATTGCGCCGTTGTACATGCCATAGAGGAAGGAGAACCACAGCAGGACTTCCAACATATGCGCAAAGCTCGGCGCGTTGACCACGTAGGACAACGCCGGGTAAGCAGTGAGAACCGTCAGCACGGTCATGGCGACCAGTACCGGCTTGCGGCCAAAGCGGTCGCTCAAGGTGCCGCCGATGGGCAGCCAGACAAAGTTCGACACGGCCACCAGCAAGGTCACCAGCAGTGCATCGGAGGTGCTCAGTTGCAGCACGGTCTTGCCGAAGGTCGGCGCGTACACGGTGATCAGGTAGAACGCCGTGGTGGTCATGGCGACCATCAGCATGCCGCCGATGACCACCGTCCAGTTCTTCGCCAGGGTCGCCAACACTTCGCGCATGGTGGGGCGATGTTTGCGGTTGGCGAACTCTTCGGTTTCCTCCAGGTTGCGGCGCAGTACGAAGATGAACGGGATGATCACGCAACCGAAGGCGAACGGGATACGCCAGCCCCAATCGGCCACCACGGCCGGTTCCATCCACACATTCAGGCCATAACCCAATGCGGCGGCCACCACGATGGAGATCTGTTGGCTGCCCGATTGCCAGCTGGTGTAGAAGCCCTTGCGGCCGGGCGTGGCCATTTCGGACAGGTACACCGACACACCGCCCAGTTCCGCGCCGGCCGAGAAACCTTGCAGCAGGCGGCCGACCAGTACCAGCAACGGGGCCCACAGGCCAATGCTGTGATAACCGGGCACCAACACGATCAGCAGCGTGCCGCTGGCCATGATCGACAGGGTCACGATCAACCCTTTGCGGCGACCGACGTCGTCAATGTAGGCGCCCAGAATGATCGCGCCCAATGGCCGCATCAGGAAGCCTGCGCCGAACACGGCGAAGGTCATCATTAATGACGCAAACTCATTAGCGGCGGGAAAGAACGCGGCAGCAATGTAGGTGGCATAGAAGCCGAACAGAAAGAAGTCGAACTGTTCGAGGAAGTTGCCCGAAGTCACGCGGAAAACCGCACCAATTTTCGAGCGAGCGGCGTCAGGCCGAGAAGGGCTATTCATGGTTTTGTGTCTCCAGCGTTCTTTTAAAGTGCTTGTTTCGCTTAAGACCGCGGATAGTGGCTGACACATTTAGAAATGATAAGTGAGTTATTTGGATGTATTGATGCGTGCAGATTATCAATCCGCGAGCCCGCCCCAAATGACTGCCGTGTTCTATGCTTGCAGGTGTGTCCAATTCTTACGGATGGGAGGTGGCTATGGGTAATGAACAGAAGCGTCAAGAGCAGCCGAAGCGTGAGCAACCCCGGCGACACGAAGAGGAAAAACCCCAGACTTGGAAGCATCCGGACGACGGAACAGAGCTGTCCGAGCGCGATCAGGAGCGTCCGCTCAAGCCCTGATCAATGTTCGATCGAGGGCAAAAAGCAACCTTGATGGGCCATGAACTGCCTCCACGAATAGCGCTCCGTGGGGGCAGGTGTTACCTGGGTCGGGGTCTCGAATTTAACCAGCGAGGCACCGGTATCGGCATTAATCACCTCAACGCGACACCAGCCGCTGTCGCTGTCCGCAATCCCGCCTTTGAGCAGGTAACGCCCCTGGGCGGCGAACTCAGTGTTGAACTCGATCACACAGCGCCGCCCGGCGCTCGCCAGGCCCGACACGATCAGGTGCAGCGCTTGGTTGGCGGCGATGTCCACGTAACCGTCGGGGCGCGAAGTGGTGCCGTGCACGGCAAATAATGCGGTTTCCTGACTCGGCGTTCCCACCCTGCCTTCCAGGCACTCATGATCCGTCGAAACGCTGACAGACAGCCCTTCGTTGTAGCTGTCGTGGGTGCTCAATTCACTTTTGACCTGTGCTCGGGGGCCGTCGAGCGGTGCCTTATAGGGCGCCATGGCCGTGCATCCGGCCAACAGCAGCGGGAGCACAACGCAGTGGATTTTCATCAGGGGGTCAGCGTCCATTCCAGAGGGTATTCATGATCAACAGGGGCCAACTCTGTGACAAGTGTGCTGTCGTGGGTTTGGGAAATTATTTGACATATTTGATTTGTGATCACATATTGTCGCCATAAGAACGACAACACAGGTTTGCCTCATGACAGATGGTCCGCTTCTCCTGCCCACCCTGCGCCAGGTGTCCCGCGATACCTTGCAAGACCAGGTCTATCGCCAGATCCGTGAAGCCTTGATGAGTGGCCGTTTCCAGCCTGGCCAGAAACTCACCATCCGTGGCCTGGCCGAAGCGCTTGGCTCCAGCCCCATGCCAGTGCGCGAAGCGCTGCAACGCCTCAGTGCCGAAAACGCCTTTGAAGTCACGGAAACCTCGCGTCTGCGCGTACGCATGATGACGGTCGAACGCCTGCGCGAAATTCGCGATGCGCGGGTCGCCCTCGAAGGGCTGCTGGCGGAAAAGGCCGTGTTGCTCCTGCAAAAGGCTGACCTCGACGAAATCACCGACCTGTGCGAGCAGATGCAGCACGCCGCGGATGAAGTCGACGTGTCGCGCTACCTGTGGACCAACTTCGCGTTCCACCGGCGCATCTACGCTGTGGCCCAGGCCGAATTGACCATGGCCGCCGTGGAAAACTTCTGGCTGCACATGGGCCCCTGCTTTGCCCTGGTCGCCCCCGATAAAGCTCACCTGCAACGCTCGATGGAGGCGCATACGCGCATCGTTGAGGCCCTGGCTGCCCGCGATGGCGCCGGTGCCCGCGCGGCGGTGACCGATGACATCATGCAGGCCGCCGACTCCCTGGCGCGCCTGCTCGTCAAGAACGACCGTTCGCGGTCGTCTGCTTCAGGAGGTAAACGGGCATGAGTGTCCTACAACGGTTGCAGCCCTATCCTGGGTTACGTGTGTTGATTTCCGGCGGGGCTGCCGGCATCGGTGAGGTCGTGGCGGCGGCGTACCTGGAAGCCGGTGCCCAGGTGCATGTGTGTGATGTCAGCGAACCGGCCCTGGCGGCCTTTCGCGATAAATACCCAGGCACCGTCGCCACGCGTGCCGACGTCAGCGATGCCGCGCAGATCGAAGCCGTGTTCACGGTGCAGCGCGAGCAATTCGGCGGCCTGGATGTGCTGGTCAACAACGCCGGGATCGCCGGGCCCACCGGCGGGATCGATGCGATCAGCGACGCCGAATGGCAAGCCACCATCAACATCAACCTGACTGCGCAATATCGGTTTGCCCACCACGCGGTGCCGATGCTCAAGGAATCCTCCCACGGCCACCTGTTGCATATCGCCTCGGTGGCGGGGCGCCTGGGCTACGCGTGGCGCACGCCGTATGCGGCGACCAAATGGGCGATTGTCGGCCTGATGAAATCCCTGGCCTCGGAGTTGGGCGAGAGTGATATCCGCGTCAACGCGTTGCTGCCTGGCATCGTCGAAGGCCCGCGCATGGACAGTGTGATTCGCGCCCGCGCCGAACAGGTCGGCGTGCCGGAAGCCGAGATGCGCCAGGAGTACCTCAACAAGATTTCCCTCAAGCGCATGGTCAGCGCCGAAGACGTCGCGGCCATGGCCTTGTTTCTCTGTTCGCCCGCCGCCCGCAACGTGACCGGCCAAGCGATCAGCGTCGACGGTAACGTCGAGTACCTGTAAGCCGCACGCGCTTCGCCAAGGAAGAACCCACCGCTGCACCGGGATTTTTTTTCATAAGAATAAAAGTCGGAGAATCGTCATGCCCAAAAATCGCCCTGTGATCATTACCTGCGCCGTCACCGGCGCCATTCATACGCCGTCGATGTCGCCGCATTTGCCGATCACGGCCCAGGAAATCGCCGCCGCCGCCATCGGTGCCGCCCAAGCGGGTGCGGCCATTGTCCACTTGCATGCCCGCGACCCGATTGACGGTCGCCCCAGCCAGGACCCGGCCCTGTTCGCTGAATTCCTGCCGCACATCAAGGCCGCCAGCGACGTGGTGATCAACATCACCACGGGTGGCGCTCCCACCATGGGCGTGGAAGAACGCCTGCAACCGGTGATGCAGTTCAAGCCTGAATTGGCCTCGCTGAACATGGGCTCGATGAACTTCGGCCTGTACGAAATGCTCAACCGCTTTACCGAGTTCAAGCACGACTGGGAGCGCCCGTACCTCGAAGAAAGTGACGACCGGATCTTTCGCAATACCTTCCGCGACATCGCCCATATCCTCAATTCGTGCGCCGAGAACCGCACCCGTTTCGAGATCGAGTGCTACGACATCGGCCACCTCTACACCGCCGCGCACTTCCTGGAGCGGGGCCTGCTCAAGCCGCCGTTGTTTATCCAGTCGGTGTTCGGCCTGCGGGGCGGCATCGGTGGTCACCCCGAAGACCTGGCGCACATGCGGCGCACCGCCGACCGCCTGTTTGGCGATGACTACGTGTGGTCGATCCTCGGTGCCGGGCGTGGGCAAATTCCGCTGGCAACCATGGGCCTGTCCATGGGCAGTAACGCCCGTGTCGGCCTGGAGGATTCGTTGTGGGACGGCCCAGGCAAGTTGGCGGCGTCGAATGCCGACCAGGTGCGGCGCATTCGCACGGTGATCGAAGCCCTCGGCCATCGCGTCGCCACGCCGGATGAAGCACGGGAAATCCTCGGGCTCAAGGGGCGTGACCAGGTCAACTTCTAACCCACAACTGAGGTCGCGCCCCGGTGATATTCACCGATCCACTGTAGGAGCGAGCTTGCTCGCTCCTACAAGGGGTTACCCATCTGGGCGTGGCCTGCATCCCGCACAACAACAATAAGGGGATCACACCATGCGTATCGAAGTGCTTGTGGACGTCAAGACCACCCTGGGCGAAGGCCCGGTGTGGGACGTCGAACAACAACGGCTGTACTGGATCGACAGCGCCGACGGCCGCATCCTGCGCTGCACCGAAGACGGCCGCGAACTGCGGGCCTGGGACGTCGGCCAGAAGATCGGTTCCATGGCCCTGCGCCATACCGGCGAGGCGGCCATCGTTGCCCTGCAAAACGGCGTGCACAGCCTGGACCTGGCCAGTGGCGAACTGGCCCTGATCCAGGACCCGGAACCGCACCTGCCGAACAACCGCCTCAACGACGGCAAGGTCGACCGCCAGGGCCGCTTTGTCTTCGGCTCCATGGACACCCTGGAAGACAGCCCCAGCGCCAAGCTCTATCGCCTCGACCCCGACTTGAGCCTGCACACCCTGGACGAAGGCATCATCGTGTCCAATGGTCCGTGCTGGAGCCCGTCCGGCGAAACCTTCTACTTCTGCGACACCTGGTCCGGCGAGATCTGGGCGTATGACTACGACCTCGCCAGCGGCGCCGTGAGCAACCGACGCACCTTCGCCAAGGTCGATACCGCCGCTGGCGGTGCGGCCGACGGCTGCACCGTGGATGCCGAAGGCTGCCTGTGGCAGGCGCTGGTCTATGCCGGGCAACTGGTGCGCTACACCCCTGATGGGCAGGTCGATCGGGTGATCCCGATGCCGGTGAAAAAGGTCACCAGCCTGACCTTCGGCGGGCCGAACCTGGACACCCTGTTCGTGACCTCCATGGCCAGGCCGCCGCTGCCGCGTTTTCCGGCCGACGGTCAGCAGCGCGGTGCGTTGTTCGCGATCAGCGGGCTGGGCGTGCAAGGAATAGCCGAGCGAAGGTTCGCCAGCTAGCGCGTTTTTTCAACCAGGCACCTTCCTTCCGCAACCTTGTGTCAGTGCGCGCCCTCGCGCGCCTGGAGAGGCCCATGGCAACTTTAAAAAAAGCGTCGCTGCGCAGCATTCACCGGCATTCCTGGGTGTCGCTGCTGGTCTGCTGGATGATCTGGATCCTCAACGCCTACGACCGTGAGATCGTGTTGCGGCTGGGGCCGACCATCTCCAAGCATTTCGATTTGTCGGCTGATCAGTGGGGCACCGTGGCCACGGTGGTCATGCTCGCGCTGGCCTTGCTGGATATCCCCGGTTCGATGTGGAGCGACCGCTACGGCGGTGGTTGGAAACGTGCGCGGTTCCAGGTGCCGTTGGTGCTCGGCTACACGGCGATTTCGTTTCTGTCGGGCTTCAAAGCCTTGAGCGGCAACCTCGCGACGTTTATCGCCCTGCGTGTCGGCGTCAACCTTGGCGCCGGCTGGGGCGAGCCGGTCGGCGTGAGCAACACCGCCGAATGGTGGCCGGTGGAGCGGCGCGGGTTTGCCCTGGGCGCGCACCACACCGGTTACCCGATCGGCGCGATGCTCAGTGGCATCGTCGCCAGCTTTGTCATCACGGTGTTTGGCGAGGACAACTGGCGCTACGTGTTCTTCTTCGCTTTCGTGGTCGCGCTGCCGCTGATGATCTTTTGGGCGCGATACTCCACTGCCGAGCGCATCACCGCGCTGTACGTCGACATCGCCGCCAAAGGCATGACCCCACCGGACAACACCCCGGCCAGCCAGATCAAGGGTGATGCCTGGCGCACCTTTGTCGCCACCTTGCGCAATCGCAACATCGCCCTGACGGCGGGTAACACGATGCTCACGCAGGTGGTGTACATGGGCGTCAACATCGTGCTGCCGGCCTACCTCTACAACATCGCCGGGCTGTCGCTGGCGGAGTCGGCGGGGATGAGCGTGGTGTTCACGCTCACCGGCATTCTCGGGCAACTGGTGTGGCCGTCGCTGTCGGACATCATCGGCCGCCGTACCACCCTGATCATCTGCGGGCTGTGGATGGCGGCGAGTGTCGGCGCGTTTTACTTCGCCAACACCCTGACCCTGATCATCGTCGTGCAACTGCTGTTCGGCCTGGTGGCCAACGCGGTGTGGCCGATCTACTACGCAGTGGCCTGTGACTCGGCCGAGTCGTCGGCAACCTCCACCGCCAACGGCATCATCACCACGGCGATGTTTATCGGCGGTGGCCTGGCGCCGGTGCTGATGGGCAGCCTGATCGCCATGGGCGGCGGCTGGACCACCTTGCATGGCTACACCGTGTGTTTCTTCGTGATGGCCGGCTGCGCCCTGGGCGGTGCTGTGCTGCAACTGTTTTCCCATCGCCCGCGGGCCATGGCCGTGCAACTTCAACCCTAGAACAACATTGATGCGCCCCCCAGCCAGGCTGGCGGGGCGCCAGGAGGAACTGCCCGATGACTACCGCCACCCCGGCCCGCGAACCGCAGGCGCTGAACAAGCTGATGTTCGCCAAGCTGATGCCCTTGCTGATCATCGCCTACATCCTGAGTTTCCTCGACCGCACCAACATCGCCCTGGCCAAGCACCACCTGGACGTCGACCTGGGCATTTCCGCCGCGGCCTACGGGCTGGGGGCGGGGCTGTTTTTCCTCACGTATGCCCTGTCGGAAATCCCCAGCAACCTGATCATGCACAAGGTCGGCGCGCGGTTCTGGATCGCCCGCATCATGGTGACCTGGGGCCTGATCTCGGCGGCCATGGCGTTTGTGCAGGGCGAGACCTCGTTCTACGTGTTGCGCCTGCTGCTGGGCATCGCCGAAGCCGGTTTGTTTCCCGGCGTCATGCTCTATCTGACGTACTGGTTCAACCGTGAACAGCGGGCGCGGGCCACCGGCTATTTCCTGCTCGGCGTGTGCTTTGCCAACATTATCGGCGGCCCGGTGGGCGCGGCGTTGATGCGCATGGACGGCCTGCTCGGCTGGCACGGCTGGCAGTGGATGTTCCTGCTCGAAGGCTTGCCGGCGGTGGCATTTGCCTGGGTGGTATGGCGCAAGTTGCCGGACCGTCCGAGCAAGGCCCCGTGGTTGACGGCGGACGAGGCGCGCGGGATCGAACAGCGTATTGCTCAGGAAACGGAAGAGGGCGCCGGCGAAGGCGGGCACTCGTTGAAAAACTGGCTGACCCCACAAATCCTGCTGGCGATCTTTGTGTATTTTTGCCATCAGATCACCGTCTACACCGTGATCTTTTTCCTGCCGAGCATCATCAGTAAATACGGTGAACTGAGCACCATGAGCGTCGGCCTGCTGACCTCGTTGCCGTGGATCGCGGCGGCACTCGGCGCGGTACTGATCCCGCGGTTTGCCACCACGCCGGGGCGTTGTCGTCGACTGTTGGTCACGGGGTTGCTGACCATGGCGCTAGGCCTGGGCATTGCGTCGGTGTCGGGGCCGGTCTTCAGCCTGTTGGGCTTCTGCCTGTCGGCGGTGATGTTTTTCGTGGTGCAGTCGATCGTGTTTCTCTACCCGGCGTCGCGGCTCAAGGGCGTGGCGCTGGCCGGTGGCCTCGGGTTCGTCAACGCCTGTGGCCTGCTGGGCGGGTTTGTCGGGCCTTCGGTGATGGGGGCGATCGAGATGAGTACCGGCAACGCGATGAACGGTTTGAAGGTGATCGCCGTGGTGCTGGTGGTCGCCGCGCTGGCTGCGCTGCGTTTGCGTCAGGGCCAGGAGGTGTATCAGACGAGCAATGAGGTCGGAAACCCCGAAGCGAGTACCAGGTAAGCCACCACGGCTGCCAGGCATAAACCGACGAACACGCGCAGCAATGTCCTGGCAGTGGGGTGGGCGATGAACTTGATGGCCCACAGCAAAACCCCGCTGACCAGGACGCTTAAGGCGAAAATGAACAGCACGACAGTATTCCTGTGACCCTGGACTGCTGATTTATAGTCCCAAAGCCCCAGGATGAACAGTGCGCGCATAGACGCAGCTCCTCGAGCTTTCTAAACTGCGGCTTGTCGTGGGGAAAGGGCAGGCGCCGATGAATCGCAATGAATTACGCAAGGCCGACATCAACCTGATGGTGGTCTTCGAAGCACTGATGCTCGAGCGCAATGTGACGAGGGTGGCGGAGAAGCTGTTTCTCGGCCAGCCGACCATCAGTTCGGCGCTTAACCGTCTGCGGACCTTGTTCAACGACCCCCTGTTCATTCGTGTCGGCCACCGCATGGAGCCCACGGCCCGCGCCGAGGAGATCATCCAGCATCTGTCACCGGCCCTGGATTCACTGTCTTCGGCCCTGAGCCTGACCCATGATTTCGACCCATCCATCAGCACCATGACCTTTCGCATCGGCCTGTTCGATGATGTGGAGTTCGGCCTGTTGCCGCCGTTGCTGCGTGCCTTGCGCCAGGAAGCGCCGATGGTGGTGTTCGTGGTGCAGCACGTGGACTACTGGCGTATCCCCGACCTGCTGGCCTCCGGCGATATCACCGTCGGCATCACCCAGACCCGTGGCCTGCCGGCCAACGCCAAGCGCAAGCTGCTGCGCCATATCCGCCCACGCCTGCTGCGTGCCGACGCTTCTGACAGGCCGCTGACCCTCGATGAATATTGCGCGCGGCCCCATGTGCTGGTGTCCCACACCGCCAACGTGTCGGGGTTCGCCGATGAGTGGCTGGCGGAAATCGGCCGCAAGCGCCATGTGGTGCTGTCGGTGCCGCAATACAGCGCGCTGCCTGCACTGCTGGCCGGTACTGACCTGATCGCCAGCCTGCCGGACTACACCGCCGAAGCCATGGCCGTGTCCGGCAACCTGTTCTGTGAGCCGTTCCCGTTCGAGACGCCGACCCTGGACTTGTCCATGGTCTGGCTCAGCCATGTGGACACCGACCCGGCCGAGCGTTGGGTGCGTTCGCGGCTGGAGGCGTTCATGAGTGATCGCGGCCTGGGGAAGAAGGCCTGAGGCTTTTATCCGTGGTATATCTACGAACCTTCCTACGAATGACTCGGAGTCATCCATGCCACACCTGAACCTGGAATACACCGCCAACCTGACCAACCTGGCCGTCGAGAAGACCCTGTTGCGGCTCAACAATGTGCTGATGGCGTCCGGGCAGTTCGGTTCCGAGTTCGATATCAAAAGCCGCGCCGTGAAGGTCGAGAGTTTTCAGGTGGGTACCTCCCTCAGCCCGCGCGGTTTCGTCGCGGTGAAGCTGTCGCTGCTCAGCGGGCGGTCGCCGCAGGTCAAGCAGCAATTGTCGCAAAGCCTGCTGACCGCATTGCAGGATCTGGGCGACTGGCCGGCGGATATACAGGTTCAGCTCAGCGTCCAGCTGGTCGATATGGATCGCGATTCCTACAGCAAAGTCGCTATCGGCTAACCCCCCCCCACAGGGGGTTAGAGTAATCCCTGGTCCGCGCACACCTTCACCACCTGTTCCCTGAACCAGGTATTGGCGCTGTCCTGCCCACTGCTTTCATTCCATTGCATATCCAGGGTGAACCCCGGCAACCCGTTGGGCGCCTCGCAATGGCCGAACACCTCCGGCTGTGCCAGCAGCTTCTGCACGCGGCGCGGCAGGGTGACGATAAAGTCGGTGCCGGTGATCATCTTCAAGGCGGCGCTGTAGCTGTTGGCCCGGGCGATCACCTGGCGCTTGTGGGCCTGGCGCGCCAGCCAGCCGTCGATCATGTTGGTGTCGGAGGTCCACGGCGTGGGGAACACATGGCGTCGTTCGACGAAGGATTGCAGGCTGAACGTGGACTCCCGGGGCGCCGCGCATTTGTCGAAAACGCACACCAGGTCGTCCTCCAGCAGCATCTGGGTCTTGAAGTCCTTGTGGGCGCGATGAAAGTGCGGGCCGAAGCAGATCACCAGGTCGAGGCGGCCTTCGCGCAGGTCATCGGCGGGGATATCGGCTTCCAGCTTCTGCACATTGACGATCACCGGCAGGTCGGCCTGGTCGAAGTTTTTCAACAGGCGCGGCAGGATCAGTTGTTCGAAATATTCCGGGGCACAGACATTGAAGGTCACCGCCTTCTGCGTCGGGTCGAAGGCCTGGCCACCGGCGTGGCACAGGTTGATGCTCTCGAGGATCTTCTGCACATGGCCGTACATGGTGGTGGCCTTGTACGTCGGACGCATGCCCGCCCGCGTGTTGATAAACAGCTCGTCTTCGAAGCTGGTGCGCAGCTTTTTCAAGCTGTAGCTCACGGTGGACTGGCTGACGAACAGCGTTTCTGACACCTCGGTAACGCTGCTCTGGTCGTAGACGGCGATAAACACCATCAAGTCCTGCATATCAAGCTTTCTGAGCAAGTTACTGTTTAGCATCCATTCCATCCGGTAAGCCTTGGCACTGTGGCAGCGCGCGACGAGGGCAAAAGCTTAACGGAACGGACGTACCAATAGAAAGCTCTGTAGGTCGTTTCTATGTTTCGTGTGGGACAAATACTGTTTGCAACACGACCTCAGCGAATATGTTGTGCGTACTGCTTGGGGTTGAAGCGCGTGACGATCAGCAGCATCACCACGATCACTGCCGTCAGCGACCACCAGGCCCATTCGAAGCTGCCCAGTTGATCGCGGATCATCCCGGCGATCAGGGGGGACAGGCCGGCGATCAGGTAGCCAATGCCTTGCACAAACGCGGTGAGGCCGCCGGCGCGGCGGGGGTTGTCGAGGTGGTCCAACGACAGGATCAGGCTCATCGGGAACAGCCCGCCAATGCCCAGGCCCAGCAGGCACGGCCACAGCAGGCTGAGGTGTTGCGGGCTGATGATCAAGCCGCAGAAACCGAGGATGATCAGCACCAGCAACACGGCAACCACCCCGCGTTTGTCCTGGCGGCGGTTGGCGATGGCCGGGGTGACCAGGCCGGACACCACCTCCATGGCGGTCAGGAACCCCAGCAGCAACCCGGCGTGCTGTTCACTCCAGCCTTGCTCCACGTAGTACGGCGCCAACCACGCCAGCACGCAGGTGTAGGACGCGGTGCCCAGGCCAAAAAAGACCGCCAGCAACCAGGCGCGACCATTGCCGAAAAATGATTCCTGCGGGCCGCCGCTGGCCTGGGGCAACGGCGCCAGGCCCGAGCGCTGCCCACACCAGAACACCACGGCCACCAGCGCGAGCAGCGCCCAGATGGCCAGGCCGATACGCCAGCTGCCGGTGTGTACCTGCACGAACGGCGAGAACGACGCCGCCAGCGCCGCGCCGCCCATGATGGCGGTGACGTACAGGCCCATGAACAGCGAAACGTTGTCACTGAACCGCGACTTGATCAGCGCCGGCATCAACGCCTGGATCATTGCGATACCCACGCCGGCGGCGATGGCGCTGACGATCAGTTCGAGCGCCGAATCCAGGAACAGCCGCGACACCGTCGCCAACCCAATCACCAGCAGCGACAGCACAATGCTGCGATGCTCGCCAAAACGCTTGGCCAGGCCCATGCCGAAAAACATCGCCAGGCCCATGGCCATGACCGGCAACATGGTCAGCAACGCCGCACTGCTGAAGCTCAACGGCACCTCGCCGCGAATCGACGACAACAACGGCCCCACGGCGGCCATCGATGGGCGCAGGTTAAGGGCGACGAGTACCACGCTGATCATCAGCCAAACGGCGGTGGTGGGTTTTGCCTGAACGTTTTCCATGGGCCTGCCTTGTGGGAACAAGGGCGAATCAGGCCACGCATGGGGGAGGGGGGCAAATGAGAAAGTCGCTGGGGCTATCTAAAAATTGCAGTTAACTGAAATACCGCCAATCAAAATGTGAGAGGGGGCTTGCCCCCGATAGCGGTGTGTCAGTCAAAGATGCTCCAACTGAAGCGGCGCTATCGGGGGCAAGCCCCCTCCCACATGGGTCCACATTCCACAGGGAGGCTGCGCCGTCAGTTAGACCGAATCACATGCTTGATCTCCTGAAACGTCGCCAGCCCCCACGGGCCCAGCTCACGGCCGATACTGCTCTGCTTGTAACCACCCCACGCGGTTTGCGGGAAGATCACCTGCGGGGCGTTGATCCACACCATCCCGGCCTGCAAGGCATTCGCCACGCGCTCGGTGGTCTCGACGCTACGGCTGACCACGCTGGCCACCAGGCCGAACTCGCTGTCGTTGGCCAGGGCAACGGCCTCTTGCTCAGTGGCAAAAGGTCGTACACACAGCACCGGGCCGAAGATTTCTTCGTTCCACAACGCACTGTCCAATGGCACGTCGGTAAACACCGTCGGGCGAATGAAGTAGCCCTTCGCCAGATTCGCCGGGCGTTCACCGCCACACAACAAGCGCGCGCCAGCCTCAACGCCGCGCTGGATATGCCCCAGCACCCGCTGATACTGCGCACGGTTGATCAGCGCGCCCATTTCCACGTCCTCGGCAAACGGGTCGGCCACGCGAATGCCGTCAGCCCGTGCCTGCAAACGCTGCAGGAATTCATCCGCCAGGCTGTCCGCCACCAGCACGCGACTGGTGGCCGAACACATCTGCCCTGCATTGAAAAAACCACCGCCACAGGCCAGTTCCACCGCCAGGTCGAGGTCGGCATCCGCCAGCACCAGCAATGAGGATTTACCGCCCAACTCCAGGCTCACGCCCTTGATGGTTTCGGCGGCGCGTTGCATCACCTGCACGCCCACGGCGTTGCTACCGGTGAAGGAAATCTTGGCCACGCGACGGTCTGCTGCCAGCGGCGCGCCCACGGCCAAACCGGTGCCGCAGACTAGGTTGAACACACCCGCAGGGAAGCCGGCTGCGGCAATGATTCGCGCCAGTTGCAACTCCGCCAAGGGCGTGACTTCCGACGGCTTGAGCACCACGCAGCAGCCGGCGGCGAGGGCTGGGGCGAGTTTCCAGGCGGTGGTGACCATCGGGAAATTCCACGGCACGATCAGCCCCACCACGCCGCACGGTTCGCGGCGCAGGCGGGCGCTGAAGTCGTCGCTGGGCAACGCCACCGGGCAGTCCTGCGCGGCATCCATCCCTTCGGCGACAGTGGCGTAGTACTCGAAGGTGGCGATCACGTCGTCCACATCGATCCCCGCTTCAAACAGGGGCTTGCCGTTGTTGCTCGACTGCAGCTGCATCAGGGGTTCACGTTGCTCGCTGACGCCCTGGGCGACCTTGCGCAACAGCGCGCCGCGCTCGCGCCCGGTGGTTTTCGCCCAGTCGATAAATGCCGCGCTGGCGGCGTCGACCGCCTGGGTCACGGCACGCGCGTCACCCACGCTGACCTGCGCCAGGCGGGCCTCGGTGGCCGGGTTGATCACCTCCAGCACCTCATGGCCCGCGCGCCACGCGCCATCGATATACACACCGTTCAATACCGCACTCATACCGCCACCTCGTTCATCCACAGCCCTTGGTCGATTTCAATCAGTGTCGGCCCCTCGCGATCAGCCGCGGCGCGCAAGGCCATGCGCAGTGAGGCGGGGCCTTGGATGCGCTCGGCGGCACAGCCCAGCCCCTTGGCCACGGCGACGAAGTCCGGGGTGTAGATGTCTACGCCGACCGGCTCGATGGCACGGTTGAGCATGTATTTCTTGATTTCTTCATAGCCCTGGTTATTCCACAGCAGCACGATAATCGGCGTGCGCGCTTCCACCGCGCTGGCCAGTTCCGGCAGGCTGAATTGCAGCCCGCCGTCGCCGATCAGGCACACCACCGGCTGCCCATCGCCACGCCCCAGCCAGGCGCCGATGGCGGCGGGGAGGGCGTAGCCCAAAGTGCCGTAGCCGGTGGACGAATTGAACCAGCGGCGTGGGTGGTCGGGGTTCAGGGTCAGGTTGCCGCTGTACACCGGTTGGGTGGAGTCACCCACGATCACCGCGCCGGGCAGCGCTTGCAGGACCGTGTTGAGAAACACGCTTTGCGCGCGGGTGGCGGCGTCCCAGGTCGGCGTCAGGTCGGCCCACAGCCGGGTCACGCGTTGAGCGCCCCAGTCGTTGCGGCGAGGCGGCAGGGGTTGGCGGTTGAGTTCGGCTAGCAAGGCGTCGGCGGCGATGTGCGCGTCGGCCACCAGGGCCACCTGGGGCGGGTAGTTGCGCACGGTCTGGTCAGGGTCGATATCGATGCGCAGCAATGCGCCGGGGATCTCGAAGCCGCCGGCGAAGGTGACGTCATAGTCGGTCTCCGCCAGCTCCGTGCCGATGGCCAGCACCACATCGGCTTCGGCAACCAGGGCGCGGGTGGCCACCAGGCTTTGCGTGGAACCGATCAACAACGGGTGCGCGCCGGGCAGCATGCCCTTGGCGTTGATCGTCAGGGCGACCGGTGCGCCGAGGGTTTCGGCCAGGCGGGTCAATGCCGGGGCGGCATCGATGGCGCCACCACCGGCCAGGATCAACGGGCGTTGGGCGGCGGCGAGCAACTGGCTCATCTGCTGGATCGCCGCCGGCGCCGCACCGGCACGCGCGATGCTGACTGGCGCGGTGCCCAGCAGCGCATCGGCGTTTTCCACCAACACATCCAACGGGATTTCGATATGCACCGGGCGCGGCCGAGCGGCCTGGAACAGTGCAAACGCGCGCGCCAGTACCGCTGGCAATTCTGCCGCCGACATCAGGGTATGGGAGAACGCCGCCACGCCGGCCATCATCGCGCCCTGGTTCGGCAGTTCATGCAGTTTGCCGCGCCCGCCGCCCAATTGGCTGCGCGATTGCACGCTGGAAATCACCAGCATCGGGATCGAGTCGGCATAGGCCTGGCCCATGGCCGTGGTGATATTGGTCATGCCGGGGCCGGTGATGATGAAACACACCCCCGGCTTGCCGCGGGTGCGCGCATAACCGTCGGCCATAAAGCCGGCACCTTGCTCATGACGCGGGGTCACGTGGCGGATGCTGGAGCGGGCCAGGCCGCGGTACAGCTCCACGGTATGTACGCCGGGGATACCAAACACCTGTTCTACGCCGTAGCGTTCCAGGAGGTGGACCAATACTTCGCCGCAGGTCGCCATTGATGTCGCTCTTGTCGGGGATTCGAGGCGGTATTGGAACGGTTGGCCCGTAGCGGTAACAATCGATAAAAAGTCATACTAGCCATGTCCCCACGTCATGGCTCAGCCCTTATGAAACGCCTCCCGCCGCTGCCCGCGTTGCATACCTTCTGGGTCACTGCACAGTGCTGCAATTTCACCCGTGCTGCCGAGCAACTGCACATCACCCAGGGCGCGGTGAGCCGACAGGTCGCCGGGCTGGAAAGCCACCTGGGTTATGCGCTGTTCCTGCGCCAGGCACGCGGCCTGAGCCTGACCGACGAAGGTCGCGAATGGTCGCTGCGCGCACAACAGGTGTTTGGCCTGCTGGGGGATGCGGTGGAGCAGATCGGCAGCCGCCGCGCGACCCTGCAACTCAAGGCGTCCACCTGCGTAATGCGCTGGCTGTTGCCGCGCTTGATGCAATGGCAACGGGAGCGCCCGGATGTGCCGGTGGAACTCACCACCACCGTGGCTTACACCGTGGATTTTCGCCGGGAGCGATTCGATGCGGCGGTGATCTACGCGCCCATCGCCGAGCAATCGGCCGAAGCGCGGCATTTGTTCGATGAGCAACTCACCCCGGTCTGCGCACCGGCGCTGCTCGCCGGTTTGCACACCCCGGCGGATTTACAGCAACAGGTGTTGCTGCACCCCACGCGGGATGAGCGCGATTGGGCGAGGTGGCTCAAGGCGGCGGACACGCGGTTGAGCAATTTGAGCCAGGGGCATCATTTCGAGACGTTGGATTTGGCGATGAATGTTGCCTCGCAGGGCTCCGGGGTTGCGATGGGCGACAGTGCGTTGATGGGCGAGGATCTCAAGGCGGGGCGGTTGGTGATGCCGTTTGAACTGCGGGTGCCGACGGGGAAGGGGTATTACCTGGTGTATCCACCGGGAACGGTGCCGTCGGCCGGGCTCGAAGCGCTGATGGATTGGTTGGTGAGCCAGGCACAATTTCCAGAACACTGAAGGGCAAATGTGGGAGGGGGCTTGCCCCCGATGGCGGTGGTTCAGTTGGAGCATCTTTGCCTGACACACTGCTATCGGGGGCAAGCCCCCTCCTACATTCCTTGACCGAGTTGCCTCAGTAACCGACGGTAAAGCGCTGGCGCGAGTGCTTCGGTGTTTCCACTTCGTCAATCATCGCGATGGCGTAGTCGGCAAAGCTGATTGAGCTTGTACCCTCACTGCTCACCAGCAAGTCGTCCTGGCCCAGGCGGAATTTACCGGTGCGTTCGGTGCCATCGAACAAGGCCGACGGCGACAGGAACGTCCAATCCAGCTCTTTTTCCTGGCGCAGCACGTCGAGGAACGCCGCACCGGCACTGGCTTCGGCTTTGTATTCGGCAGGGAAGCCCTCGCTGTCGATCACTCGACCGCCACCCGGCAACAGCAGCGAACCCGCACCGCCCACCACCAGCAAGCGTTTTACCCCGGCTTTCTTCACCGGCCCGATCACGGCGCTGGCGGGCAGGGTGGCGAAGTGAGCCGCGCTGATGACCACGTCGCTGCCCGTGATGGCCTGTTGCAAGGCTTCGGCATCCAGTGCATCGACTTGTTTGACTGTGACGCCAGGGCGCACGGCCAGCTTGTCGATGTTGCGCGCCAGGGCGATGACGCTGTGCCCACGACGCAGTGCTTCTTCCAGCAGTTGGCTACCGGCGCGGCCGGTGGCCCCAATGATTGCGATCTTGCTCATGACGTTCTCCAGTACGGTTAAGGTTTGAAACGCTTCACCACTTCATTTCGCCCTTGGCGACCTTGGCGCTCAGGTCCAGCGAGCTTTCGTCGGCGAGGGTCGGGTAACGCTTTTTCATCGCCGCGATCAGCGCGGCGGAATCCTTGGCCTTGGCAGTCTCGGCGTCGAAGGCCTTGATGTAGTCGGCGGTGAAGGCCACCGACTTCAGCGACGGGTTACCCAGGAAGTGCCCCGGAATCACCGTGCGCGGTTTCAGGTCTTCGATGCGTTGCAGGGTGGCCAGCCAATCCTGGTGGGATTGTGCGCTTTGGGTGTCCGCCATCCACAGGTGGATGTTGTCGGCGACGACCACACCGCCGACCACGGCCTTGATCGACGGAATCCAGACAAAGCTGCGATCCGGCTGCGGGCCGTCCAGGCCGATGACCTGCAGTGACTGCCCTTCAAGGCTCAGGCTATGGCCTTTCAACACCTGCGGCACGACGGTTTTGCCTGGCTTGTCGGCGCCCATTTTCGGGCCCCAGAATGCCAGCTTGCCGGCCACGGTGGCGTTGATATGGTCGACCACCGGTTGTGGCGCGACCACCTGGGCGTCGGGGAACGCGGCGGTCAGGGTGTCAAGGCCGAAGTAGTAGTCCGGGTCGCCATGGCTGATATAGATGGTGGTCAGGTGTTTGCCGCTGGCGCGGATTTTCTGCACCAGTTGTTCGGCCTGGCCCTTGCCGAACTGCGCGTCGACGAGGATCGCGTCTTTCGCACCGCTGACCAGCACCGAGCTGACGGGGAAGATCGCCGCCTCACCGGGGTTGTACACGTCGAGGCTCAGGTCGGCCGCCGCAGCATGGGCGGCGAAGGCCAGGGCGGCGGTGGTCAGGGTCAAGCGCTTGAGGGTCGAGAGCATCGGGCAGTCCAGTCATCGGTAAAGGATGCACAGAGCTTAGTTGCACCAAACCCAACAAAAAATGCGATGCTGGGACATAGTTTGTTTCTAAAATCGGGCAAATCATGGATCGTCTTCAAGCAATGCGCGTGTTTGTCACGGTGGTGGATTTGGGCAGCCAGTCTGCCGCGGCCGACCATCTGGACCTGTCGCGCCCGGTGGTGTCGCGCTACCTGGCCGAACTCGAAGACTGGATCGGCGCGCGCTTGCTGCACCGCACCACCCGCAAGCTCAGCCTGACGGCGGCCGGGAGTGAAACCCTGCCGCGCTGCCGACAGCTGTTGGAACTGTGCAGCGACATGCAGGCCGCCGTCAGTGAGCCGGATGACGCGCCCCGGGGCCTGCTGCGCCTGAGTGTGAGCACCTCGTTCGGCCAGGCGCAACTGGCCGAAGCGATCGCCGAGTACGTCCAGCGCTACCCGTTGGTGACCGTCGACCTGCAGATGCTCGACCGCACGGTGAACCTGGTGGACGAGCGCATCGACCTGGCCATTCGCACCAGCAATGACCTGGACCCCAACCTGATCGCTCGGCGCCTGACCATCTGCCGTTCTGTGGTGTGCGCCACGCCGGCGTATCTGCGCGAACATCCGGCGCCGCAGAAAGTCGAGGACCTGGCCCGGCACAACTGCCTGACCCACTCGTACTTCGGCAAAAGCCTGTGGCATTTCGAAGAACACGGCGAACATGTATCGGTGCCGGTGCACGGCACTATCACCGCCAACGAAGCCAGCACGTTGTTACGCGTGACGCTGGCCGGGGCGGGGGTGGCGATGTTGCCCAGCTACCTGGCTGGCGATCATATCCGCCGTGGCGAGCTGGTACGCCTGTTGCCCGAGGCCGAACCGCGACACCTGAACATCTACGCGGTATATGCCTCGCGCAAACACATGCCCTCGGCGTTGCGCAGCCTCCTGGATTTCCTGGTGCAGAGGTTTCCGGAAGAGCCTTCGTGGGACAAGGGGCTCTGACGCAACATCAGCCGGTTGAATGGCGTCCAATAATGGCAACTTGCCCTGGCTGGCCTATGCTTTAAACAGCACCTTCCAATGTTGTTCAGAGGTGAGGGCCATGACCATAAAAACCAGAAAATACCTGATGATTTTTACCCTCAGCGCATTGGCCACGGCGCTGTACGGGACGGCCGCCTACCGCGTCGAGCAAACCCGCATGCAGCCGAGCTTTGCGATCAGTTGCCATCAGGATCAATGCGTTCCGCACACCGGTAGCTTCAGCGCCTTGCGTTGAAAAGCGCAGTCGGTGTGGCTGGCTGTTATTGGGGACGCTTCGCGCCCCCAGCGTAAGCGAGCCAGCTGCCAGCGTCAGGTGTGTGCCGTTTCGGACTTGAGCTGCTCGCGAAACGCCTTGGGCGAAAACCCGACACGCCGGCGAAACAGCCGGGAGAAGTTGGTCGGGTCGGAAAACCCCAATACCTCCGACATCTCATTGATCGTCATGCTGGTGTAGGTCAACAGGCGCTTGGCCTCCAGCAATTGGCGGTCATGCATGATCTGCAACGCGGGCTGCCCGCCCAATTCCCGACAGGTGCCGTTCAAGTGTGAGACCGATATCCCCAGCTTGTGAGCCAGGTCTTCGATCTTCGGGTGCTCGCGGTAGTGCTGCTCCACCAACTGGGTAAAGCGCCGAAAGTATTCACGCCCCCGTGGTGCCCGTGGGTGGCGGCGCTGGATGGCCTGGCGACTGATCCATACCAGCAGCACGCTGACCAGGGCGTGCATCATCATGTCCCGGGCCGGTTGTTCATCGGCATATTCGTCCTGCAGGCGGGCGAACAGGTTGTTGAGGTAGTCGCTGTCCTCGCTGGCCGGGTAATTGCCCAGGATCTGCAAGCCGTCCACCGCCGCGCCCAGTTGCGCTTGCAGATGGCTGACCAGCGGCGCCGCCAAAGTCACCACGTAACCTTTCACGTCTTCGGCAAAGCGAAACCCATGCACACACAGCGGTGGCAGCACCTGCAAGGTCGCTTCGTTGAGCGTGGTGCGCTGGCCTTCGATTTCCAGTTGCGCCTGGCCTTGGTGCACGTACAGCAACTGGCACAGATCCGCATGCCGGTGGGGCTGGATTTCCCACTGGTATTCCCGACTGCGCCGAGAAATGGTTTCGCAGTGCAACAAATCAGGCGTCGGCCATTGCTGGCTTTCCCCGTAAAGCTTGAAGACCGGAATCGCGGAACTGGCAGGTTTGGTCATGGTTTCAATCCGATACTCAGGATAGTGGTTCGGTAATCGCACCGATTGGCAAAAAGCGCAGACTTTGACGCAGTTTTCACCTTCTTATAGCGGGCACTCAAGTGAAAAATGTTCGCAGCAAGACCAATGACAACTCTTTCACCTGATCCGTTCGGGTGAAGCTGGCGGGCCATAAAAATAATGAAAACGTTGAAAACCCAAGTCGCCATTATTGGCGCCGGTCCCTCCGGACTGCTACTCGGTCAACTGCTGCATAACGCCGGTATCCAAACCCTCATCCTTGAGCGCCAGAGCGCCGATTATGTGCAGGGCCGCATCCGTGCGGGGGTGCTGGAACAAGGTATGGTCGACCTGCTGCGCGAGGCGGGTGTGAGCCAGCGCATGGACGCCGAAGGGTTGGTCCATGATGGCTTCGAACTGGCGCTTGATGGCCAGCTTACCCACATCGACCTCAAGGCGCTCACCGGCGGCCAGTCGGTGATGATCTACGGCCAGACCGAAGTCACCCGCGACCTGATGGAAGCGCGTGCCGCTGGCGGTGCCATCACCCTCTACGAAGCCCGTGACGTCCAGCCCCATGACCTCAAAAGTGATCGACCCTGGCTGACCTTCGAGCATCAGGGCGAGACGTTCCGCCTGGAGTGCGATTACATCGCCGGGTGCGATGGCTACCATGGCATCGCTCGCCAATCGATCCCGGCCGAATCGTTGAAGGTGTTCGAGCGGGTCTATCCCTTTGGCTGGCTGGGTATCCTGGCCGATACGCCGCCGGTACATGCCGAACTGGTGTACGCCAAGCATCCACGCGGCTTTGCCCTGTGCAGCATGCGCTCACCGACGCGTAGCCGGTATTACCTGCAAGTGCCCGCCGACGAGCCCCTGGGTGAGTGGTCGGACGAGCGTTTCTGGGATGAACTCAAGACCCGCCTGCCCAGTCACCTGGCCGAGCAGTTGGTGACCGGGCCCTCGATCGAGAAAAGCATCGCGCCGCTGCGCAGTTTCGTGGTGGAACCGATGCAATACGGACGCCTGTTCTTGCTCGGGGACGCGGCCCATATCGTGCCGCCCACCGGGGCCAAGGGCCTGAACCTGGCGGCGAGCGATGTGAGCACGCTGTATCGCATTTTGCTCAAGGTGTATGGCGAGGGGCGGGTGGAGTTGCTGGAAAACTACTCGGCAATCTGCCTGCGGCGGGTGTGGAAGGCCGAGCGGTTTTCCTGGTGGATGACCTCCATGCTGCATCAGTTTCCCGAGGCGGACGGGTTCAGCCAGCGCATTGCCGAGAGCGAGCTGGCCTACTTCAGCAGTTCACAAGCCGGTCGCAGAACCATCGCCGAAAATTACGTCGGACTTCCTTACGAAGCTATCGAATAGCCTGCTATCGTATCCAGCATTCCCGCGGGCCGCCTTTTCCCGCGGGGCTTGCTCGAAGGTTCTGCCGTGACCCAGCTCAATCAGCCCGCTCCCTCCGTTCCCGCCGTACGCAGTGTTCTCGTCTCGTTGATGATGGCGATCTTCCTCGGTGCCCTGGACCAGACCATTGTCGCCGTGTCCATGCCGGCCATCTCCGCGCGGTTCCACGACGTTGACCTGCTGGCCTGGGTGATTTCCGGCTACATGGTGGCAATGACCGTGGCGGTGCCGATCTACGGCAAGCTCGGCGACCTGTACGGGCGCCGGCCGATGATGCTGATCGGCATGGGGCTGTTCACGCTAGCGTCGCTGTTCTGCGGCATGGCGCAAAGCATGGAGCAACTGGTGCTGGCGCGGATTCTCCAGGGCATTGGCGCCGGCGGGATGATTTCGGTGAGCCAGGCGATCATCGGCGACATCATCCCGCCACGCGAGCGCGGGCGCTACCAGGGCTATTTCAGCAGCATGTACGCGGTGGCCAGCGTGGCCGGGCCGGTGTTGGGCGGCTACATGACGGAGTACCTGTCGTGGCGTTGGGTGTTCCTGATCAACCTGCCCTTGGGCGCCGGCGCATGGTACGTGGCCCATCGCACCCTGGTGGGGCTGCCGTCGCCGCAACGCAAGCCGATCATCGATTACCTTGGCACCGTGCTGATGATCATCGGCTTGACCGCGTTGTTGCTGGGCATCACCGAAATCGGCCAAGGCCATCCGTGGCGCGATGATGATGTGCTGGGGTTGCTGGCGTGTGCACTGCTGGCGTTGAGCGTGTTTGTCTGGCATGAGCGCCGCGCGCCAGAGCCATTGCTGCCGATGCATCTGTTTGCCAACCGCAGCGCGGTACTGTGCTGGTGCACGATTTTCTTCACCAGCTTCCAGGCCATTTCCCTGACGGTGCTGATGCCGCTGCGGTTCCAGACGGTGACCGGTTCCGGTGCTGACAGCGCGGCCCTGCACTTGCTGCCGCTGGCGATCGGCTTACCGATAGGCGCCTACTGTGCCGGGCGCATGACCTCGGTGACCGGCCGCTATAAACCGATGATCGTCAGCGGCGCGTTGCTGAGCCCCTTGGCGATTCTCGGCATGGCTTTCAGCGCGCCCCAGGCGGTGGGGGTGACAGCGCTGTTCATGCTGTTGTGCGGGATTGCCGGCGGCATGCAGTTCCCCACCTCGTTGGTGGGGGCGCAGAACTCGGTGGAACAGCATGATATCGGTGTTGCCACCAGCACCACCAACCTGTTCCGTTCCCTGGGAGGCGCGGTGGGGGTGGCCTGCATGTCGGCGCTGTTGCTGGCGCTGCTGCAGGACTCGAGCTTCGCTCACCTGGCCAGTGGCGCGCTGATGGTCGAGGGCAGCTCCGGCAACGTGCTGCTCGATGGCCTGAACGCCGCTCCAGGCCCGGCGCAGGATGCCCTGCGCGGCGAGTTGGCCGTGACGTTTCGGCATTTGCTGATGGTCAGTGCGGCGGTGTCGCTGCTGGGGTTGGCGGCGGCGATTGCGATGCCGAACCGGGTGTTGCGTGGTCGTGAAGACAAGGCTAAATGACTGACGGGGCGTGGTTAAAAGGGGGCAGGACTGGATAGTCGGTATTAAGACTTAAAAGTTTTCCTTGAACGGCCGGATTTTTGTGGCGAGCGGGCTTGTTGTGGCGAGCGGGCTTGCCCCGCGTTGGGCTGCGCA
>NZ_JBMDIS010000041.1:0-61971 GCF_057808775.1 Pseudomonas sp. FG86
GGACTCAAGCACGGCGGGCATAGAAGGCGTCCAACATTTCGGGGTCAGATCAAAAATACGCGGACACCATCGCCCTTAATGCTGGAGTTCGGAAGGTGAGTTCGCCGGACGCTTACCCTCAACCGGCCTTGCCAGACGACGCGCGGTGAGTAGCGCTATCAGCGCGCAGGCCAACAGGCTCAGATCGACGCCGGCCACGGCCCAGTAGGGTTCAAGCAGCATCCTTTTGACCAGGTGGTCCCCCGTGGTGATCCAGTTGAGCAGCACCGCAGCGACGCAGAGCAGCGCCAGGCCGGATTGTGCCGCGCCTGGGCCACTGGTGCACTACGCAACAGCGCATGCAGCAAACTCAGCAGCCAGGCACCCCAGAACACCCACTTTTCCCATTCGCCACGGCCAGGCATGGGCTCAGGCAGCAGCCGGTTGGCCGCCAGCATGGCGACCGCTGCCAGCAGCATGCCGGTAACCGTGGTGACTGCCATGGCGTCAACCAACCGACAGCCCTGCAGCCCGAGTCGGGCGTGCTCCTGCTTGCGTATCTCGACGAAGAACACAAAACCGCTGGCGATGCACACACAGCCGAGCAGACCGCCCGCCACGTACAGCCAGCGCAGCGCCCAGTGTTCGAAGTGCTGCAGGTGCAAGCCGGTGAGAAATTGATTGACGGAACCAACCGGGTCACTCGGCGGGTCGTTGCGCAGTAGCTCGCCGGTACTGGCCTTGAAGTGAATGCCCTCCCCGACCAGCGCCACACGATCACTGCCGGCGCGGTAGATGCTGACGTAGCCGTTGGCGTCATTTAGATGCTCGATAGTCAGCAGCCCGACCTCTCCCGGCATATCGCGCGTAGCCCAGATGCGCTTGGCCTCGGCCACCATGGCATTGGCGGAGGCCATCTTCGCGGGCACACCGGCCTCATCATGGGGCAAGCCGGTATGCGCCGCCTCGATCACCTCATGCCGATTATGCAGCGGTTTGAGCAAGGTCCCGGAGACCGGGAAGTAGTACATCGACGCGAAGATCACCAACCGGTGAAGGCAAAAAAGAAGTGGAACGGCAACGCCACCACGCCAGTCATGTTATGCAGGTCCAGCGCGCTGCGCTGGGTCCGCTTGCGCGGACGGAAGGTGAAAAACTCCTTGAAGATCTTACGATTGATCATCCGCTGGGTCCTTTGGCTGGTTGGGGATACCAAACTCGCCACCAATGCTCAGCACGGGATCTCGGTGGGTGGTGTAGGCATAGAGCGAGACCATGGGCATGGTTTCCGGCGCCGGCAGGTCGCCGATTACCCGCCCTTTGGTTGCCGCCATATCCACCGGATGCGGTTTGAGATCGGCAAATACCTGTTTCAGCAGGTTGTTGTAGGACGGCATAGGCTGCGGCTCGAAGCGCGTATCGGGGATCGCCCAACGATCGATCTCGCGGTCGAACACCGACAGTGCACCGAAAAAGAAGACGACCATCAGCACGAAGCCCAGCACCAAACCGAACCAGGTGTGTACCCAGGCCATGGATTGGCGAAAGTTGTTCAGCATGGCTCTGCTCCTATCCGATGATCATGCGCTGCAGCTGCCAGGCAACAGCCAGCATCAAGACGCTGCCGAGCGCCAGTACCATCGAGACCCGCCACAGACTGGCTGCGGAAACAGCGCGAGATACAGGACGAAGGCCAGCATCATCATCGCCTGCTCGGCGGCATGGTAATCGACCCCAACCCCATTCAGCGCCGCCACGCCCTAGACGAATGCATAGCAGCCGAAGATCGCGGCCAGAACACGAGATACCACCACAACAGGAGCCATTACTGACAGGCTCACCAGCTGTAGCTCAGCTTGGCGGTGAGTTCTCGGCCCGGATTGTAGTAATCCGCAGTTCCGGAGCCCACGACATGCTGCTCATCCAAAAGATTACTGACATTGACCGCCAGATCCGTGTCCTTGGCAATCTGGTAATTGAAGGCTGCATCAAACAAGGTCGTCGCCTCGCTCTCGCCGGTGTCATTGAAATACCTTGAACTGAACCGTCAGCCCAAGCGAAAGAGCAGGATTGCGCTGTTCTGGAAATCCAGCCAAGCTCTTCTGAGGAAACGAATAGCTGCGGAGTCGTGGGTATGCCGTTCTCTCCAAAGCAGCCATCGCTTAGCACCCAAGCATGCAAAAAGATCAGCATAGACGCTCGCAGGTATGACGCAGGAGGGGCAAGGCGCAAATATATAAACTGCTTTATATCAATAATATACAGGTCTTATGTCCTGATTTTCCTTAATCTCGGCATAATCCTTACATTAACTAGCAGGAAATTAAATGTTAAAAGCCCTGCGTGCATCTAGCATGTGGAGTTTTTCTCCTTGCAGCCAGCCGGCAACGATAGGCATGCGCATTTAATAGCTCATTGTGAGTATCCGAATAGACGCTTGCCAAGGACACCATCTTGAACATACGAATGTTCTTGAAGTTGAAGATGGCGATCTAGCAACGGAAAATCTTTCCTAGGGAAACCCCCTAAAAAACGGTACAAGGTTTCATAGCCTGCCCTGTTGATATATGGAAAAATCGCTGCCTTATGCAGGTCTCTTGGGATCAGCATCCCGCCCCTTCTTTTCTCACACAGTTTAGTAAATATCAAAAACCTTGAGTAGGGGATAATCTCCAGTAGTGATGCGGTTAAGACCAAACTACCAAATCTACTTGATGGATCGGCCGTGGACGCCCCCAATAATATACTCTGCTCAAAAGAGCTTGCGTCGGGTGCTCGTGCATCTTTCCTCGTTTGCAAGTGGATTCTAGCGATTCCGCCTCTACTACCACGAAAGGGACATTGAAGGAAAATATTGAATAGCCTATAAAATAAATCGTGCAATGTAGGTTGTTGATTGTCTCTACTGATCAGAGCATGCTCAATCTTTGTGAAGGTACTTGAGCAAAAACGAAAGAATAGAGTTTCCTCTATGGAGGCATTGTTTGATATCGAATTGCAGCTTTGGACAAACGCATCCCATGCCCTTGAGTAACGCGGTGTATCAACTAGTCTCACCAACTCTCGATCATGGGCAGCGCAGACACAAGAATAAATGTAACACCAGTCCTTCCGCCATATAGGCAAACGACCATTCGCCACATCATCGCGTAAGCAATCAGGGCAAAAAAAACGGCGATACCTCCATTCGACTAATTTATCGCCTCGAAGGCAAAAAAAATTTCGTAATAGTTCAGGGGTAATGTCCCCGGCTACACAACTTAATCGCTGGCTGGCGGATAAGAATTCTGAGTCTGGGTCCGAATATTTGATCTCCACACCCTCCCACCAATACGCTGGGCGTTCTGTTGATGATAATCGAGGGAAGCCAGCGGCGTTTGGATTAATGCTGCATCGAAACAACCAAGATGAAAGTGTTTCTTCAGAACTTGGTGTTGGCAAGCCAGAGAAACTCACTACTAATAGCCCCAAGGATTCTTGTTTGCTCGCCGCAGCATATCAACATCCACCTTCTCCCCCCCCATTTTTATGGCATAACAGGCAGCCGCCCTTATCAATTCGAGTGTTTTGTCCATGCGCCCATTCGACATAGATAAAATAGTGCCTACCATCTCCTCAGAGTACAAATGTGATGGCTGTTTTAGCGGTAGGGACTCCTCTACCTCCAAGAGGAATGACCTGAACTCCTCACTCTCTATCCAGTCATCAAGAGCAACTTCGTGAAAACGTCTCTTAAATTCATAATTGGATTTAAGTGCGTTGCGCGCACTAGCAGTGCCAAAGCAAAATAGTTTCAATCCATATTCAGGGCCGAGCAGCTTTTTAAGAATAGACATGTTAAAACGCTGCTCTTGCTTCGAGCGTAGCAGTGCATCATGAAACTCGTCGATCACCAGCCCCCAAATTTGCCTCAGCCTAATAACCTCTCTAATCTCGCTTGGCAGGTCAGAGCTACTTCGGCGACTTGAGCCAGAGCCAACTGGTATTCCGAGCGCTAAAGCTATCTCATCTTTAAGGCTTTTTTTGGTATCTATTTCTGGGGATGCAGCCAAGGAGACAAAAATCAACCCTGCACTCCTTTTTACATGGTTTGGAATCTTAGATATTATAGCCGTCTTTCCAGAGCCACCTGGGCCAACCACAAGCAAAGCAGGCGCACTCATACGATCTGGTACATCCGCGATATTATTCATCATGCGAAAAACAGCTGCACTAGAGTTATTGTTCACCCATATTTCTTGATGAATTAAGGCTATTCGCGTATCAATATTAGAAGACAAATATTTTCTGATGTCCGACCGGACGTGCTCATCACTCATGACTCATCCCCAGGTCGAAATTTTTTTGGAGAGGCTGAATAATTTGGCTTGATATGTTCCCTGTCAGCGTTAAAGCTACTACTTCTAGGATTTGGATTTGCCTCAGTATAGACTTTTTCAGCGGCCTCTCGGCGTCTTTCCTTCTGCGTTAACTTTTTACTTTCCTCTTCAATTTTTTGCTTCCCTCTGTAGGCTTTTAACCCGCCATCACTATCTATGGCTCCGATGCGGACTGGGTGACGATAGAGCTTGCCGGCACGATATTCCTCATAGGTAGGAGCCTCAACGGTTACGTCAGACAGGTGTATTGGGCAAAATTGGCCATCCAATTTCACCCATACAACATTCATATCGTACGGGTCATATTTGACTATGACATTTCTAGTCCCCACATGAGACCCCAATATAGGATCCCAATAAACTTGGCCATGCAAATTAATGCCACCAGGATTAATTTTTCGGTCTTCTTGAGGCATGAACCAAATCTTTAATTGCTCGGAATTCAAGCCTGCCGGGGGGTAAGGAAGCCCTCCGTTGGGCGCGAAATAGTTTGTCCACGCTTGTCGCGGGCTACACTTTAATGCGCTATGAACTGTTGAGTGATAGACAACTACTTCGCGAGAGAACCAGCGAAAAAAATCAGAGAAGGTCATGGTTGCATTTCTTTCGCTGTTAAGTCCTCTGCGCGCAACAGAATTTGACATTGTAGTCCCCGGCAAGAAATGCACCTTAGTAGTCATGAACGTGCCTATCAGCCGTTCAACATGACCGCCAAAATGTTTTCTT
This sequence comes from Pseudomonas sp. FG86, assembly GCF_057808775.1. Lineage (NCBI taxonomy): Bacteria > Pseudomonadati > Pseudomonadota > Gammaproteobacteria > Pseudomonadales > Pseudomonadaceae > Pseudomonas > Pseudomonas sp. FG86. The sequence continues at coordinate 5,085 of NZ_JBMDIS010000041.1, forward strand.
CCTACAGGTCGGTATTCGGGGGAAATCCCAAAAGATTCACACCCTACTTTAAATTTTGGGCTGGTGAACTCTGCGGCATTGTCCATATGAAGGACTTCAGGCTTTCCATAGTAGGGGTAGTCTTCTGGATCCAAGCCAACACTTGCCGAAAAGTTTACTTTAGGAAGGACAGAATGACTAAGAGCGCAAGCCACTGAAACAGTAGACGGGACGTAAAGGCTAAGATAGTAACCAAGAATAACCCTGGTATAGACATCAATTACAATTGTCAGCCACGGGCGTCCAATAATATTTATGCGATCATCAGCCAACAGAATTATATCGACGAGGGTGTGATCCATCTGTACCCATTGCAGCGGCCTTTCAAGATTTTTTTTACCCGGGCGAGCTGAAAATTCTTGCGTCGCGGCATCAGGACCTTCTTTAATTCTCATTCTTGTTTTTTCTGAGAGGATTAAGCGTACACGCCTCAATACCGTATCTTTGGAAGGGCATGAAAAACCTTGCTCCTTACATGCAACATCCACCTCGCTCCACACTTTGCTGTAGCTGGCTCCTTTCGACTTGAATTTTTTAGCAGCCTTGAAAATTATGACCTCAACCGACTCATCCAGTCTCGTAACGCCTTTCTTGACACCCCGTGTCTGCGCAATTAAAGATAGTGGGCCTACGTCAGCGTCAAAAATTTTAGCCAAACGATAGAAGTAACTCTTTGATACACCCAGTAAAGAACAGTACTTAGTGACTACCCCTCCCTCAACCTTCCACTTTCTGATAATTTCAAAACGCTCAGCTGCCAATGAAAGTTGATCAACGGTGTAATCATTGACATTCAAACCCTCCCCATGATCACTACCATTAATTGCCGTAACACTAGGGATTCGCTGAATGTCGCGCGCCGACACCAGTATTACTTCACCAGAGTCGACAATTGTTACCCTTATCGTTTTGTCACTAAATACCTGTTTGACTTTCGCAACTTTTCCCTTGGCGACAATGAGTTCCCCAGGGGTTAGCTGATTTGCCATGGATGTACTCTCCACAACGCTAATCTAGGCGAAGTCTGCCGAGCGGCGACTTACATCAGTCTCTATCAACGATCGAAATTGGCTGCCGAACACGATACGACGTCACGTTCAAAAAATAGACTATTGCTAGCTTTTCTGCCGCGTCAGTCTATTTTTTAAAAGTTAATCAAGGTATGTGATTGATTATTAGAGATAAATGATATTCTTTTTTTTGATCGGGCATCACAACTGATTCGACAAACCCGCTTCTGACGTCCAACCTCTCAACGGGCCATGTCCTTCGTGTTCATGGCGAGTCCTTGAATGAGGTGGCTGCCGATGAAGCTGATTCAGTGCCGTTTCTCTTCAGGTCAGCGTGTGCCGCTGCTCGTGCAAGCTGGTAATGCGGCGCCGTTGCCCATACTCGTTCCGTTCATCTACGTCCAACTCAAACTCAGGCACCGCGCTTACAATACTGCTGCGGCGCATCTGCGAGCGATCCAGGCTTTCTATAGCTATGCCAAAAGCCGAGATCTGGATATCGATGAGGCCATCTTGGCCTGCCACTTCGAGGCGATTCTGGCTTTGCTGGACGGTTACGCCATCTGGCTCCAAAGCGGCCGTCAAGCCGACAACCTGGTCGCCCGAATGGGCCAAGCTGAAACGGCACCTTTTCCGCAGATCGATCCGCGTACCCGTGACCAGTACCTGCGGTTGCTGAAGCAGTACCTGTCCTGGTGCGTCACCCGTTACATTCCGCGCGCCCGTCAGAACTCAACCACCCTGGCTAACATTGAAGTTGTATTTGCAGATGTCGCCGACGTCATTGAGCGGCGGTTTGAGAGCCATATCATCAATGCTCGGCCAGACCGCACTCGTTACCGAAGCCTGACAGATACACAACTCCAGATCATTCGCACACTGATTCGCCCGGGCGATGCAGAGAATCCGTTTCCGGAGCGACTGCAGTTGCGCAATTGGCTAATGATTGAATTGCTGCTGGAGACTGGTATCCGTCGCGGAGAGCTTCTGAAGCTCTACACCACGGATATCAATCAGGGCTCTCAGCACGCCTATGTCAGCATCAATGATCGCGAACATGATCCCGGGGACCCACGTGCTGAAGAGCCCGCGCTGAAAACACACGGACGGACAGTAGGTATTTCCGCGCAGTTGTATGAGGTCTACGAGCGTTATATCCAGGGCGAGCGACGTCCCCTGCGTGACGGCAACCCGATGAAATTGCCGTACCGCTATGACGAGTCTGCGGTTGGTCTGACACCTCGACTATGCCACGCCGTTATGCAAGTCGTTATCTAGCCGAGTCGGCCAACATCCACAACGCCCAGCGTGCCTCGGCAGCCTGGAGTCGACTTGACAGTTAAGGAGGTTCGCCGTGACTAAATCAGCCGATCAAGAACACGCTTCACCCTCCTCCTCTTTTCCGGCCTATGTGTTCGAGGGCCCAGCACAGGTCGCGATTCGAGCTAGGACTAATGACCAGCCAAGGTACGTCGATACTCGGTTGAGCGTCTGGACGTGGTACGACGGTGGTATGGCAATGAATATTGATTGGTCTGGCCTAAAGCTGAATTCAGAATTTATCGAAATAGCCAAATCATTTATGGTCCATACGTTAGAGAAATACTCCCCTTCAACTGCATATAGGGCCGCGAGAATGCTCCATCGGGTTTCGGAAAGTGATATTTCCTTGAAATTCCCTTGGGCAGCCAATGAAATTATCAGCGCATTCAACAGTTGGAACTGCTCTAGAGAGTATGTAGTCGTCTTTCGTACGCTTTATCGCTGGGCAAGGGATAGAGGAATCACAGGATTCAGCAACGATATTTATCTAAGGATCAAGGATTTCAAAACCGAACGCTCAGCCCCCTACTCTCGAATTTTTCTCTCTCAGTCCGGCTTGGAGCTCGATGAGGAAATTCGCCTGCTCAAGCGTATAGAGCGGAAGGTTCCTTCAGATAATTGGGTGGATGCTCAGTTCAATATGATGCTTCACCTGAGTTTTGAATTGGGGCCGCGTTCGATTCAATTTCATTCGCTGGAGATTGCGGATTTTGAGGTGCCCCGATCGGGTGGTTCGTTAGGCCGAGTGGGCCCAGGCTAGCTAGGCGAAACGAGTTAGGTAGCTGAACGCATTAATATTCCGATGCGCTAGCCTCATCCTAACCCTTAGTAATTTAACTTCACATTGCCAGACTGCTTTAATGAGAAGTCGGATTGCTCAAAGCATCAATGAAGTCATCCCGATTTGAAAAATTATGGGTATTCAGCAGTGAGATCCTTAATGCTGTGTGCACTGCGATTGTGCACATGCGTATCGCCGTTAATTCAGCAGAGGAATAATTTTCCTTGTACTCATTCCTCAAAAAATAAGATTTCGCGATGCTATCCTTGATAATTTTCCGCTCAGAAGGATCAGCACTTACCAAGTCAGAAATTCGCTGCGAGATCAGTGAGCCTGCATACTCAAAACTATGTCGTAGATATACGGACTCAGCAGCAACCAATGTATAGCGAAGTCTATCCGCCGTGCCTGCCAGCGTACTTCCTTTGCTAAACAGTATTACGCCAGACCTAACCGACCTAGAGAAACTATTAAGCCCGGACAAATCGATCAAGCCGCTAGCCGCAGATAGTTCATTTAATGCCATATTTTTCAAACCAGACTCCGAAAGCTTCCATGACCCTCGGAACATCTCGCTGAGGCCCTCATGCCTCATAAAGCCATTTTTGACAAAGGCAAATACATTCTTTACCGGCAGAAACTCTGAGCCCTTTAACGCCATTGGGCACCTTGAATCAGAAATGGGAGCCGTCGGAGAAAAAAATCTGAGTATATCGACAGCATCATATGCCATCGCGTAACCACTTTCAGTGATAACCGAATGATGAGCCTCAATATTAATTTCAACCGCGGCAAGGCCTTGGACGCTTTTCCTAAGCGTTTGAATATGAGCTTTAAAGCTGTCAAGCTCTTGTCCTAGCGGTAGCGCTATGCCCCCTTCGATCGAATCAAAAATATCTCCTGTTATAGGAGTTATAATGACTGGGCCGAACTGAAATGCAGTCTCGATTTCAAAATGTGCTATTGGGTAGTAAACATCCAATGAGCCTATCTCGTTTTCAGCCTCGCCTCGAACGAAATCGTAGTAAGAGCATTTCTCCTCTACTCTCCATGATTTCCTAGCCCATGAGAAAAATAATGCACTTAAAAACTCAATCCCAATTTTTTGCCGTGCCCAGTTTTCGGTACCGAGAATAGCTAAAACCTCTCGCAACTGACCCAACCTCTGTTCGATCAGACCATAATGACCTTCAGAGTCCCTGATGAACAATATGATCTGATTTCCATCTTCGTCTGATGAATATATGAAGAGATCTGCGCCTGAGCCATCATCAAAAATATGCAGTGCAGGCCGTTGACTGTTAAATTCTTTATCGCTACTTTGGGGGAGCAAATGCTTTTTAATTGAAGAGTAAATATCCATGACTATGGCATCCACCCGATCCCTGATAGACCCTTCAGGCGTTTTCCCCTCTGACTCCGACTTACGGGAATCAACCTCTGAATATCTCAAGCGCTGTTGTGACTCTAGGCCTTCAAGCTCAAGCAAGTCTGCCGCGTGGTAGTCCTCTAATCGCAATTTCAGCCACTCGTTTAGCTTTCTGATTTGAGCTAAATAGTCTGCGACCAGATCACGAATATCAATGTAATCACCAGCCTGTTCAATATAAGCTTTAGCTGGCGCCGTCCAGGACTTGTAATCCAGCAAGTCTGAGGTTGGAATTTGCACGCCAACCTTCAACTCAAACACATCATTCCCAGTATTTACAAAACTTTTGTATATCTGAGAATTTGGCAGCCCTCTGTGTACGATATAGTTTCTCATATCCTGAACGAACTTGCATGTCGGTGATTTGGCTACGGTATTAGAAATCTGACTAATAATCTCGGCATGAACGCTTTCATCACCATAGCGCTCCTTCATCATAACCCGAGTATGATCAACCAGAGTCATTGCTGACGCGACAAAATTATGAAGGTGTCGCTTAAACTCCCTATGCGCTTGATCACCTGCCTCACGACTCGCTCCATCCAACAAAGCAGCCCCTACATCGGGATCATGCAATCGCTCAGTTGCAGCCAGCAGTTCTTCACCGTTAATGTATAAAATATTTAACGAGAACGTCCTTCGTTTCTGATCATTCTTAAATCGCATCCCGCGAGAGCCGTAGAGTGCCCTAAGATCATCCGGCAAGCTTTCCATGTCTTTTTCACGCATAAATAATTGCAAGCTCCACTTTGGTTATGCACTTTTGTGCAGGAATGGATCAATATATTTATTGACTCAAATTCCAGCGCCGAACTTGACGCAGCACTCCAGCACTCTTTGCAAATCTCACAAATACTATAACCCGATTTATCGACAACTAAAACTCTAAGCCCATCAGCTGCTTATGAACATCTGACATCACCCACTTGTTAAATTATGTGTCATGCCACGTTACTGGCCAATCTCCCGCCAACCCCAGGCTAATCGGACACGATGCTTTTGGCCTCAAGAAATGCTTCCAGCCCAAAGACTCCAAACTCCCGACCGACACCGGACTGCTTTACCCCGCCGAACGGCGCCAGCAGCTCTGGCGAAATTCTGTTGATCAACACCGAGCCGGCCTGCAGTTGGGTTGCCAGGCGTTGGGCACGTTCCAGTTGCCGGGAAAACACATAAGCTTGCAAACCGTAGATACTGGCATTGGCAATAGCGATCGCTTGTTCTTGCGAGTCATACGCAATGATCGATAGCACCGGGCCGAAAATCTCCTCTTGCGCGATGTCCATGTCACTGCTGACGTCGGCAAAGACCGTAGGCCTGACGAAATAGCCCTTATCCAAGCCGGTTGGTCGGCCCTCCCCGCCGATAATCAACGTCGCGCCTTGCGCCTGCCCGCGGCGGATGAAAGCTTGTACGCGGTCGAATTGGGCGCGATTGACCAGCGGTCCGAGCGCAGTGGCCGGATCCTGCGGATTGCCGACGACCATCGCTCCAACCAGGCTTTTGACGCGGTTGATAATGTCCTCGGCGTGCGTGCGTGGCACCAGCAGACGTGTGCCGGCGACACATGCCTGACCGTTGTTCATGAACGCAGCATTCAGAGCCAGGGGAATGGCGATGTCGAGATCGGCGTCATCCAGGATGATAGAGGCCGACTTCCCCGTGAGCGACAGACTCACTCGCTTCATGGTCTCGATTCCGGCGCGTGCAATGAGCTTTCCGGTGGCGGTGGACCCGGTGAATGAAACTTTCGCGATGAGTGGGCTGGCGCTGATTTCGTCACCCACATCACTGCCGCGTCCCAACAGAATGTTGAAAACCCCTTTGGGCAACTCTGCGCGATGCAACGCTTGGGCGAGCACGATGGTCTGCAAGGGGCTCAACTCGCTCGGTTTGATGACCGAGGCACAGCCAGCCGCAATGGCCGATGCCAGTTTGCTGCATATCGTCCCGGCGGTGCTGTTCCAGGGGGCAAACAGCGCCGCGACTCCGACCGGCTCCATCACCACGGTAGCGTCACCGACCGAACGACTCAGGTCGAAGTGTTTCAACACCTGCGCCGCATTGGTAAATGACTGCGAGGCGTAGCGACTGACCCATTGCGCACGGGCAAACGGCGCACCGTACTCTTCGATGGCGGTATCGCGAATTTCATTCGTGCTCGCCAGCACGGCAGCCTGCAACTGCTCGAGCATGTCGATACGCCCGGCCTTGGAGGTGCGGCCCATCGCGACTTGAGCACGCGAAGCCGCCGCGATAGCGCGCTTGGCATCTTCACGATCAGCCAGGGTGAGCGTACCGATGACCTCCTCGGTAGCCGGATTGATGCATTGCACCGTTTCATTGCCCTGAACGGGAACGAATGCTCCATCAATGTAACTGTGATTGATCTTCCACATCGTGGCGTACCTGATTGATTGCGGTTGCCCGCGATAAGCACAACGCCCGGTATGCTCAGGCGTTGGCCTCGTCGTCGCCCCACCCTCTCCCGCTTTTCAGCCGGGCATCGGCTCACGTGCGCCCCTCCGGATGACGGGCGCGGAAATCTGCAGCCTCCCGAATGGGCCCTCTTTGGAAAGGTTACTTACGAAACACGGAGGGTGATGATCAGAGCGATGTCTCCCACTGCCGCTTCGCCCTTGGCGTGTTACTTCGCCGTGGCGGCTTTTTCGATTAGGCGGGCAACCGGTTCCGGGTTCGATACCATCACGACATGTGAAGCGCCCTTGACCACTTCCACGGCTTTGGCAGCGGCGCGCTTGGCCATGAACGCCATGGCTTGTGGTGGAATGTTCTTGTCCTTGTCGCCGTAGATGTACCAGGACGGAATATGCTTCCAGGCAGGGCTGCCGGACGCTTCATTGAGCGCCGCTTCCGTTACCGGACGTTGGGTGGCGGCCATCAATGCCGCCTCTTTCGCGGGGACGTCCGCGGCGAACTGGTTGTGAAATTTGTCCTGCTGGATGTACAAGTCCTTGCCCCCATCGGCCAGTGGTACAGGCGCAGCCAGCGTTGGGCCCAGCGTACTGCCTGGGAATTTGCCGGCCAGCCCGGCGACGGTTTCCCCGGCCTCAGGTGCAAACGCACTGACGTAAACCAGGGCTTTGACGTTGACATGATCGTTGGCCGCATCACTGATAACGTTGCCGCCATAGGAGTGGCCGACCAACACCACCGGCGAATGAATGCTCGTCAGCAATGCCGAGATTGCCGAACCATCGCTCTTTACACCGCGCAATGGGTTGGCAGCGGCAACCACCGGGTAACCGTCCTTCTCGAGAATCTTCACGACGCCATTCCAACTCGACGCATCGGCAAAGGCGCCATGTACGAGCACAATCGTGGTTTTTTCAGTTTGCGACCAGGCGTGTGTCGCCATGCTCAGGCTGACGGCGACGGCCAGTGCGGTTAATACTTTTTTCATTGCTAACTCCGGGTTTGACGGGAATCAGGGGGCGAAGCGAGTGAAGACAAAGTCGTGATTCCGCACTCGCGCCTGGTGACAGGCGAAGCAGGTTTCGTGTTGGGCTTCATCGGCCGGTTTACCGTTGATAAACCGCCCGAATCCCCAACCACCGGTTGCTGCATATTTTTTCGAGTCCTTGACCATCACCTGCACGGTCGTGGCCGGCCCCGGGATGGACGCCGGCTCGAATTCCGGGGACTGCACATGTTTCCAGGCCAGCTTTACCAGCACCGTGCCATCGGGGAATGGCAGCGTTGAGTCCTGATAAGCCTTGATGGCCGAGTCATTGCCCAGCACGGCTCGCAGTTCATTCAGGGGGGCTGCTTCCTGCGCCGGCGCAATCAGCGGCCATAGACGGTAGTTTTCAGGCAATTTCACGCCATAGATCGGTGAGGCGTCGCCAGTACTGGCGTCGCCCGAGGCAACACCGGTAGCGGTCAACGCTGCGATTGCAATGGCAGCCGACATCGCGGCAAGAAATTTCAGCTTCATCATCGCCATCCTCTCAGCCGGTGTTCAAAGATGATCGGCATCGATCACCGCCTGGGCGAAGGCTTTCGGCGCTTCCTGCGGCAAGTTGTGACCAACACCGCCGGTGAGCAATCGGTACTCATACTTGCCAGTGAAGCGCTTGGCGTACGCTTCGGCAGGTGGGTGCGGTGCGCCGTTCGCATCACCTTCCAGGGTGATGGTGGGCACGCTGATGGATGGAAATACCGCGAGTTTCTTCTCCAGCGCGTCGTATCTGGCCTCGCCCTTGACCAACCCCAGGCGCCAGCGATAGTTGAAAATCGACACGGCCACGTGATCAGGGTTTTGCAAGGACGCCGCGCTGCGCTCATAAGTGGCGTCGTCGAAATTCCACTGTGGCGACGCCAGCTTCCAGATGAGCTTGGCGAAGTCATGGGTGTTTTTCTCGTAGCCCAGGCGCCCGCGCTCGGTCGCAAAGTAGAACTGGTACCACCACTGCAGTTCGGCGGCTGGCGGCAATGGCGCCTTGCCCGCCTCTTGGCTGCCTATCAGGTAACCGCTCACAGCGACCAGGGCTTTCACTCTTTCCGGCCACAGTGCGGCAACGATATCTGCAGTGCGGGCGCCCCAGTCAAACCCACCCAGCACCGCCGTCTTGATCTTCAGCGCGTCCATAAAGTCGATCAGGTCAGTCGCCAGCGCAGCAGGTTGACCATTGCGAACTGTCTTGGCCGAGAGAAAATGCGTATCGCCATAACCCCGCGCAGAAGGGATCAACACTCGATATCCCTTGTCCGCCAAAGCAGGAGCGACATCAGCGTATGCGTTGATATCGTAGGGCCAGCCGTGCAACAAAATGACCACAGGGCCATCGGCTGGGCCGAGTTCCGCGTAAGAAATGTCCAGCAGCCCCGCTTTCACATGCTTAAGAGCACCGAGAGAGGTGTGGGCTCCCGGCGTGATAGCCCCAATGGTGGACGCGGGTACATCAGCCGCGCTGGCTTGGGAAAAACCGACAGCCACCGCTGCGAATTGCAGCGCCGCTGCTGCCAACAGCGATGGGGCAAGACCCCGCAGGCGGCTGGATTTATTTTGGTTGTTCAGCAAGGTCATCTCCATGGTGCTTCTCCGTAGCGAGCCGCCGAATAGCGGCCCGGTTGTGTTGACTGGATTGCGTGTGAGCTACTGGGCTGTCTTCGTTGCGCTCAGCTTGGCGCGCAGCGGCCGGAAGGCCTCCCGCAACTCTTCGCTGAACAATTGAGGTTGCTCCCAGGAAGCGAAGTGGCCGCCCTTGTTAACCTGGCTGTAGTAGGAAAGTGATGGGTAAGCGCGTTGCGCCCAGCTTTTTGGCGCCTGATAGATCTCGTGCGGGAAGACCGTGATCGCCACCGGCACCTTGATGCTTGCGGTGTTCTGCGCGGCAGCGCTGAAATTGTTGTTGTTGTTTTCCCAGTAGAAACGCGATGACGATGCGCCTGCGTTCGTCAGCCAGTACAGGCTGATATCGTCCAGCATCTCGTCACGGGTCAATACCCGTTCAGGCTGACCATCACTGTCCGTCCACGCGGCGATTTTTTCGTACATCCACGCCGCAGTACCGGTAGGCGAATCGGCCAGCAGGTAACCGATAGTCTGCGGGCGCGTAACCATCATCGCGCCGTATGCTGCATTGCGGCCGAAGAAGGTGCTCAAGGAATCAAACGCCTTGCGTTCAGGCTCAGTGAGCCCGACAGGGGCCGGGTCACCACTATTGATCGGCTTGACCAATTCGGGCGGGATGGTGGCCGGCATGTTCAAGTGAATGCCCAACAGACCCGGCGGATTCAGGCGGCCTAATGCATCCGATATCACCGAACCGTGATCTCCGCCCTGGGAAACATAGTGGGTATAACCCAGACGCTTGATGAGCACATCCCAAGCCTTCGCGACTCGATCCGGCCCCCAGCCCAATTCAGTTGGCTTACCGGAAAAACCGTGTCCCGGAATCGATGGAATGATCACGTCGAACGAATCTTCAACCTTACCGCCGTAAGCAACGGGATCCGTCAGCGGGCCGATAGTCTTCAGGAACTCAAACTGTGAGCCTGGCCATCCGTGTGTCAGAAGCAGCGGCATCGCGTTGGGGTTTCGCGAGCGAACATGGATGAATTGAATATCGACGCCGTCGATAGTCGTGATGAATTCAGGCAGCGCATTGAGCTTTGCTTCGGCCTTGCGCCAGTCATAGCCGCTGCCCCAATACTTCACCAGCGCCTGGACCTGGGCCAACTGCACGCCTTGGGAAACGTCATTGACGGTCTCTTTGTCCGGCCAGCGGGTCGCCGCAATGCGCTTTTTCAGATCGGTCAATTGAGCTTCATCGACGTGAATTCGATAAAGTCGAATTGATTCGGGATTGGTCGAGGCCGAGTTGGCAACTGACGCATCGGCGGCCGGGCCAGCAGCCCAGGCACCACCGCTGCCGGCTATCAGGGCCAACCCCAAAACGCCCATTCTCACGGAAGAAGCCAGACAATGGCGCCAGGTGAAACCGAACGTAGCTGCAGGCATTTTGAATTTCCTATAAGTCATTGGTCGACAACGTCGCGAAACGCGCAGAGACAGCCGCGAGTTAAATGAGTCATCCATTGGAGAAGGTTTGCGCCTTCTCGATGGGTTCATTTAAATCCCCGCAGGTATCCCGTATGTGTCATCAACCGACTTAAAAGAATCGCTGTGTATCTATCCAAAGCGCGGATACAAAACGGTACAAACCGACCACTCGCTCATCAGAAAAGCCAATGCCCCGACTTGTCGGGGCATTGGCTTTTCTGGGATGTGGAAAACATAAGGGCTTTTCAGCCCATCAAGCCCGGCAAAGGGCATCGAGACCGCGTCGATTGCCAGGCGGCATGACTACCCAAGGAACGGGCAGATACCCCGCTCAACATTCGTAAAGCGCTAAGAGTCACTAAACGTTAGCCGAAGAAAATCCAGTGCGCGCGGTCGATGAACTCGACCTGGGCGTACTGGGTTTTGAGGGTATCGATCCTGCCACAACCGGTCGTCCGGCCTGCAACCGATCCGCTGCGCCAGGCGCTCGACAGAGATAGCTCTGGAGTCTTTCCGGTGGCACATGACCGATCACAATCGACCTGCCGAACGCCCCTCAGTCGTAACAGTGACAGCACCGGACAAGGCAATTACAATTTGATTAACATCCAGCGATTGAGTGATTGAATACCCCATGGAAAGCAAGACTGCGCGCCTCACTGTGCTCATCGATCCCATCAAGAAAAAGGCGTTCGAGGAACTCTGTGCAGCACAGGATTTGACGCCTTCGCAGGTGGTCCGTCAGTTGGTTCGTGACTACCTGGACACCCACGGTGCCAGCTATTCGACCAAAAGCAAGTACGCCACCAGCAACAAGTCATAACCGAACACGGGCAGTTAGCCTTTAGAGGGTCGATGTGTCCTCCACGAGACTGACAGCTTTCGCCAGCGCGGTGTTGAAGTCGGTGTGGTAATGCTCCGCGCCGATTTCTTGCAAGATGCCCACCCTATTGAGCTTGTTGAGTACCTTCGTATTCGCCTCGCAGAGTTTCACCACGATATGCCGCTTGTGCAGTTGCTGGATGACTTCTTCCAACACCTGTAAGCCCGTGATATCCATAAACGGTACGCGCTTCAAACGGATAATCAGCAGGCGCGGGTCGGTATGAGTCTGTGCAAGGACACGCTCGAACGTCTCGGCCGCCCCAAAGAACAGCGGCCCCTCAATCGTATAGATCAATACTCCCGGCGGCAGTTGAGCATGGCCATTAGCTTTCAGCTCTTCTTCAAGCTCGTACTCGACGACCTGTTGCACCTCCACGGATGAGGCCATGCGGCGTATGAAGTGCAGCATCGCCAGAATGACGCCGATATTCACGGCGATCACCAAATCACTGAACACGGTGAGGCCGAAGGTGATGAGCAGGATCGATACGTCCGCGCGCGGGGCTCGCTGGACCATGCGCTTGAAATGCTTTAGCTCGCTCATGTTGTACGCGACCACAAAAAGTATCGCGGCCAGGGCGCACAGCGGGATGTTTGAGGCCAGAGGTGCCAGAAACAGAATAATCAGCACCAAGGTGACTGCGTGCGTAATGCCGGCCAGCGGGCTTGTGCCGCCGTTACGGATATTGGTGGCCGTGCGGGCAATGGCCCCGGTAGCGGCGAAGCCGCCGAACAAAGGCGTGACCAGATTGGCCACCCCCTGACCGATCAGCTCCTGATTGGAGTCGTGCTTGGTACCTGCCATGCCATCGGCCACCGTCGCGGACAACAGTGATTCGATTGCCCCAAGCATGGCGATAGTGAACGCCGGACCAATCAGATCGATGACCCGCGACAGCGTGATTTCAGGCAGGCTCAACGCGGGCAAACCTTGAGGTATGCCACCAAATGCACTGCCAATCGTGGCGACCCCCTCGAAGTGAAAGGTGGACTGGATCGCTGTCGCGACCGCCATGGCGATTAGTGGGCCAGGTACTTGTTTGAGACCGGGAATTCTGGGCGCGGTGATGACCAGGAAAAGGCTAAGTACCGCCAGCAGGGTCGTGGCCATATGAAGATCCGGCAGGGCCTGGAGCAGATGCCAGAGCTTTTCATGGAAGTGCTCTCCTCCGACCTTCGGTAATCCGAAAAAATCTCTCCACTGCCCGACCCAGATGATCACGCCGATGCCCGCAGTGAATCCGACGATCACCGGGTCGGGGATAAACTTGATGATTGCACCGAGCCGGGCCATCCCCAGCAGTAACAACATGGCCCCCGCCATCATCGTGGCGATCTGCAGGCCGTCAACACCATGCTCGGCCGTGACGCCCGCAAGAATCACGATGAACGCACCTGTCGGCCCGGCAATCTGCAAGCGGCTTCCGCCAAAGAGCGAAACCAGCAGGCCACCGATGATGGCGGTGTAGATGCCTTGCTCAGGTTTGACGCCAGATGCAATGGCAAACGCCATGGCCAGCGGGAGTGCCACGATCCCGACGATCACGCCAGACATCACATTGCGAAGCCAGTGTCCTCGTCCCAACAACCCCGCCTTCCATGCCTCACCTATCGCAATCATGGCTAGCTCCTCAGTGGATGCATGTGCATAATATTAACATCCAGTGATAATTGAAATCCCCTGTCGCCACTGCTTCGTGCGGCTTGAGATGTCTAGGGTGGAAGCTCAGAGGGAGCTGAGCGAGCATGCACTGCCAATAGAGAACTTTTGAAAACGCGCGTAGCGTGGTGACAGACATGAATCGTCAAGCTGTGAAAACCAAACATGCCGAAGGCGTGACCTTCGACACGCATGTGATCGCAAACCCGACCAACCCCAAGGAGTGGATTGTGTTCTTCAAGAAGGACGCCGGGAGAAGTTATTTTTTGGTTGATGACAACGAGGAGGTCGAGTCTTTCGGGCATCTGGATGACTTGGTCGCAGAACTTCGCGACTTGGGCCTCAAGGCTGCTGAAATCCACTTTTAACCCTGGGTACTTCATGCAGCCAACACGCCGTCCCTGTTCCAAGTCCTTCAAAGCCCAAGTGTTTGATGGACGACTATAGACGTGCTCGCGAAGCGATCTCCTTGATCGCTCCGCGAATTGACTTGCCCTCAGGTCTACGTCACTTCAGCCATACATCGACCCGCTGCTCAGTTCCCTCTATAAACACCAAAGCCTCAACCTGACCTGCTTCGATCAAGTCCTGGCGAACGCCTTTTATCCTTTCAAGCTGCGCAGCCCCGTCAACCAGTTCAACACGTGCTACCGAAGCCTTCATGGATTGGCGGGCGTCAGATTTTGCTTTGCGAATCGCAGATAGCACGGCACTGACACTCATCAATAAGCTTTCAATAGACGCGTCAGGACAAGCATCCCCTTGCGGCCAAGGCGCATTGTGCACTGAGCCGCAATTCCAGGATTGCCAGACTTCCTCACATACAAATGGCAGAAATGGCGCAAACAGTCGCTGCTGCACGCTCAGTGCATGTGCAAAAGCATTACGGGCCGAATGGCCTTCTGGTCGATAGGCGCGACGCTTGACCAATTCGACGTAGTCATCGCAAAACCACCAGAAGAACCCTTCGATACGCGACAACGCCACGCTATAGTCGTACGCCTCCAGCGCGCACGTAGCATCATGGACTACGCCGCCCAGGCGTTTGAGCATGGCCTGATCCAGCGGCTGGTCGATATCCCCGTTGTCATCCTTTGCAAAGCCTTGAACCAACCTCGATAGATTGAACAGCTTGACGGCCAAACGGCGGCCGATCTTCATCTGCTGTTCTTCAAAGGCTGTATCACTGCCGAGCCGCGCTGAGGCTGCCCAGTAGCGCACACCGTCACTTCCATACTGGTCGAGCAAGGCTTGTGGGGTTACCACGTTACCCTTGGATTTAGACATTTTCTTACGGTCGGGATCAAGGATCCACCCAGAGAGCGCGACATTACGCCATGGCACGCAACCGTGTTCAAAATGGCTGCGTACCAGTGTCGAAAATAGCCAGGTGCGGATGATGTCGTGACCTTGAGGCCTGAGATCCATGGGGTATATTTTGGCGAACAACGCGTCGTCCTCTCCCCAGCCTCCGGCGATCTGAGGCGTCAGCGAACTGGTGGCCCACGTATCCATGATGTCCTGTTCGCCGACAAAACCATTCGGTTGACCACGTTGCTCGGGGCGATACCCAGGCGGAGTATCCAGGCTCGGATCAACGGGCAGGCTTTCCTCACCGGCAATAATCGGCGCGCTGTAGTCTGCTTCGCCTTGTGCATCCAGCCTATACCAGAACGGAATTGGTACGCCGAACGTACGCTGGCGACTGATGAGCCAATCTCCGTTCAAACCGCCTACCCAATGCTCGTAACGCCTGAGCATGTGCGGCGGATGCCAGTCCAGCGTCTGGCCTGAGGCACGCAACAAGTCCCGCAGGCTTGCGTCGCGTCCGCCATTACGCAAGTACCATTGCCGAGTGGCAAGAATTTCCAAAGGCCGGTCGCCTTTCTCGAAAAACTTTACCGCGTGTTGAATCGGTCGGGGTTCATCCTGCATGGCGCCGCAGTCGCGCAACATCGACACGAGCTGTGTGCGAACCTGGGACAAATTACGGCCAGCCAGGCCTGCATAGGCCTGTTGGCTGCGGGGTGTCGTCAACCAGGGGGGCGTCTCAAGCAACAGGCGCCCATCTTTTCCCAGTATTGACCGCGTTGGCAACTGCAACTCCCGCCACCAGATCACATCGGTAAGATCGCCAAAGGTGCAGACCATCACCAAGCCGGTGCCCTTGTCAGGATCGCCCAAAGGGTGTGCCAGCAGCGGTACGTCCACGTCAAAAATCGGCGAGCGCACGGATTGTCCGAACCGCGCCTTATAACGAACGTCGTCCGGGTGAGCCACCAGCGCCACGCATGCCATCAGTAGCTCAGGCCGAGTGGTAGCCACCCTCAATGGGGCGCCATCAGCCGTCTCGAAACGGAGTTCGTGATACGCACCCGCGACTTCGCGCTCTTCAAGCTCTGCTTGAGCCACTGCTGTCTGGAACGTTACGTCCCACAGGCACGGGGCTTCCTGGCTATAAAGTTCGCCACGCTGATAGTTACGAAGCAAAGCGCGCTGACTCGCTCGTTGGGAGCGCTCATCAATGGTGGCATATGAAAGGCTCCAATCAACGGACAAGCCCAGTTGCACGAAGAGCGCACGGAACGCTTGCTCATCAATGGCCGTCAGTTCGTGGCACAACTCGATGAAGTTGCGCCTGCTGATGACAGTAAAGTCACCTCGCTTTAATGGAATGGGCTCAGGTGGCCTGAAACCAGGCTGATAAGCTGCCAGCGAGTCGCAACGTACGCCATAGAAATTCTCGACCCTGCGTTCGGTCGGCAAGCCGTTGTCGTCCCACCCCATGGGGTAGAACACAGCCTTACCTCGCATGCGCTGGTATCGAGCGATGATATCTGTATGGGTATAGCTGAAGACATGACCGACATGCAGCGAGCCTGAGGCCGTCGGCGGGGGTGTATCAATGGAGAACACAGCGTCGCGTTGGGCTGTGTGGTCAAAGGCATACGTGCCTTCGAGCTGCCAACGTTGAGACCAGCGTGTTTCAAGGTTTTCGAGCGAGGGGGTGACAGTTTGATCGTTTAGAACTTCATCACGTTTAACGGTGACATAGCATCCTCCTATTAATATCAAAGGGCACGACAGTGAGTGCGCGCCGGGCTGAATTTTATATTGAATCGCCTTTGAAAAGTAAACCCCCTAATCCAGTGAGATCAGTCTGAACAAGGACATCCCTGGTTTTGTTTTAATGGCTCAGCGAAGCCCAAATCCCATTCGTTTCAGCTCTTCCACCAGCTCTTCTCGCCCATGGAGGTTTGCGACACTGCGAAGCCTATTGACCACCTGCTCCGACCACCCGGAAGCCTTCATGCCCTCACGTTGGTAGAAGGCGCCCAAGCGCTCATCGTATTGAGCGACCGCAGCCACATCTGTCGCTGCCGAATAGGTCTCATGGTGCAGCACGGCGCGTTGCGGGAGCCTTGGCTTCACTTCCGCTGGCCGTTCGGTAGAGGGGTGGCCAACACAAAGGCCGAAAACGGGATAGACCTGCGCAGGGAGACCAAGCTCCTTGGCCACGCCTTCAATGTCATTTCGGATGGCGCCAATGTACACACTGCCCAGCCCCAGCGATTCCAGGGCAACCACGGCGTTCTGAGCCGCCAAGGCGGCGTCGATCGTGCCGAGCAACAGGCTCTCGAGGTAAGGGACGGCTTCCAGCTCCACCTCTTGCTGCTCAGCCACTCGAGCGATCCGGGAAAGGTCAGCAAGCCAGACCAGAAACAGAGGCGCCTGGCGGATATAGGCCTGGTTTCCCGCCAGGGACGAGAGACGCGCCTTGCGGTCGCTGTCCTGAACAGCGACGACGCTCCAGACCTGCAGGTTTGACGAGGTTGAGGCTGATTGCGCCGCGGCGACCAGGGTCTCGAGGGTGCCGTCAGGCAGTGGCTGATCAGTAAAGGCACGAACGCTGCGATGGTCGAGCAGCAGGTCGATCGTCTCGTTCCAGGGCATGAGGGGCGAGATGTCCGCCGCGCCATAGCGGGCAGCCAGTTTCGATTGGGCGTTGGCTGTCATTCGATATCTCCAAATAGAAATCGAGGCTACCAAATCCCCGGCAGCGCAGCACGCCTCCCGGGGGAAGTTTCATCTACCACGCAAACCAAACCGATCCACACAGGTACGTTCAGTGTGTCAGTAAAACCGCTCACTGACCTGCATGCACCAGGCCGCTCAAAAAGCCGGCGACCAAACGATTGAACACTTCGCCTTGATCATCATGAACATAGTGACTGGCATCCGCCACTTCCACGGCTTGGACGTGCGGGTTGCTGGCGCACATGGCCTGCAGCATCACAGGGGGTAGAAAGTCCGAGCGGCCACCGCGAATGAACAGGCTTGGGCAATCCAATGAGCGCACCGCCGGCCACAAATCAGTGGGTTCGATACTCAGTCGTGCCTCGGCAATCCCTTGCTGATCATGGCGCCAGCCAATCACTCCGTCGCGCTCCTGCATCGAATGCGCCAGCCTTGATTCCACGCCCTCCTCCGACAAACCTGGACGTGAGGCCTTCCAGAATGCACGGGCCGCGTCCCAGCTTTCGAACTGCAATGGCGTCTGGGCCATCTCGCGACGAATACGCGCGGCGCCATCGCCTTGGGTTGAAGATCCGGGGCCGATATCCTCGATCAGCAAGCCCATCAAGCGTCCCGGGTGTTGCCGCGCATACTCGAGGGCGTTGGCGCCGCCCAATGAGTGGCCCAGCAATACAAAACGCTGTAGGCCAACATGCTCGATCAAATCCTCCAGATCCTCGACATACGATTGGGTGTGGTAACTGGCGGGTTCGGCCCAGTCGCTCAGCCCCCGGCCGCGCTGGTCCAGGGCATAGACGCAGTAGCCCTCCCCCAGGGCCTGTACCAGCGACTCCCAGGTCTGTGCATAGGCTCGCAATCCGTGCAATAGCACCAGGGGCACGCCTGTCGAGGCGCCCCAGCGCAAATAATGCAGGCGCAAGCCCGAACGATTGGTGAAGAAACAGCTCTCAGCAGGCATGGCCTTGCTCCTTTAGAAACGGTCGAAGCGATAAGGGCTCGGGTCAATGATCGGCGTATGCCCACTGACCAGGTCCGCCGCGAGATGGCCCGCCGCAGGCGACGTACCGAACCCGTGCCCCGAGAAGCCGGTGGCCACGGTCAAGCCCGGGATCTGCGCTACCGGTCCGATCACCGGGTTGGAATCGGGTGTCACGTCGATAGTGCCCGCCCAGGCATGCGCGATCCTTGCCTGTTCGAACACCGGCCAGGCGGCAATCAGATTGTTCAGCGCGTCGTTGTTGAGCTGCGGATTGGCGGCTGGATCCTGCACCCTGATGCGCTCGAACGGGCTGACACTGTCGGCGTGCCAACGACGTGCCAGCATCAGGTCATTAATAAACGGCTTGCCCAGCGACACATTCAACACGCTGCGTTGCGCACGAAACTGCGGCATATATTGCTTGGCAAGCAACAGGTGGTCGAGGGTCAGGAAAGCATCCAACTTGCCGCGTTGGGTAATGATGAAACCGCCGTCCTTGTGCTTGCGAAACGAAAAATCCGGGGCGCCGACGGCAATCTGCGTCGGCCCTTCCATCGGTTGGGTACGCAGCACAGAGCAGGTCAAGGGCAAGGTCGGCAACGACACCCCCAGATTGCCCAGAAAGCGACGGGACCACATACCGCCTGCGAGCAATACGTGATCACAGCGAATTTCACCTTTTTCCGTGACCACGCCACTGACCGCACCTGCGGACATCTGCAGCGTACGCACCGCGCACTGCTCGATGATCACTACGCCCATGGCCATGGCGGCGTTGGCGATGGCGCTGCTGGCCAGCGTCGGTTCCGCACGTGCATCGGAGGGTGTAAAAATACCGCCGGCCCAGTCACCCACGCCGCCCGGCACCAGCGCATCAATCTCACGCTTGCTGAGCAACCGCGAATCCAGCGACAAATGCTCTACCGACTTGAGCCAGCCCTCATGCATTGCCATTTGCGCCGGGGTACGGCCTAAAAACATGATGCCTTCCTGGCGATACCCCACATCCGCCCCTACCCGCTCAGGCATCTGCGCCCACAAGCGGTCAGCGGCCAGGGCCAGCGGTATGTCGGCCGCGTGACGGCTGGTTTTGCGCACCCATCCCAAGTTACGAGATGACTGCTCGGCGGCGATCCGGCCTTTTTCCAGGACCACCACCGCGATATTGCGCTCAGCCAAGGCGAGCGCAGCCGTCAGGCCGATGATCCCGCCGCCAATGATGACGACGGACGTCGCGCTGGGAAACACGGTGGAGGTTGTGACGGGCGCTATTATCGGTGCCATGGTCAAGACTCGGTTAGCGAATTAGGGAAGCCACGCATGCACATCGCCACGTGACGATTATTGCCACAGGCGAATGACGTCGACCTGCGCCTTCGAGGCGTTGCGATACGCAGTCACTTCCAGCTCAACCTTGTAGACCGTCGAGCCCAGTGGCGGGCAGGTAACGGTGCTGGCCGGATCGACACCGCGAAACTTTTCGCCGATCAACCCCATCACGGCCGGCACGTCCTTGGGGTCCTGGATAAACACCCGCGAACACACCACATCGGCCAGGCTCGCATCGACTGCCTTCAGGGCTGACTCGATGTTGGCAAACACCTGGAGAGTCTGCTCCAGGACATCCTCGGGAATCAGCTTGGTCTGCGGGTTACGGCCCGCGGTGTTGGAAACGTAGATCCAGTTGTCTATGGCGACCAGGCGCGAATAGCTGGCCTGGTCTTCGAATGGGGAACCGGTCTTGAGCTTGGTGATTTTTGTCATGTCGAATATCTCGTCAAATGGGATGAAGATGAGGCTTAGCGCAGTACCGGGGTTTCCCACAGGTTCAACGTCACGCCGATGCCTTTTTCGATGGCGTTGCGATACACGACCGTGCCCCAGGCCACGTCTTCGACGGGCATGCCGCCCACCGACATGATGATGATTTCTTCATCGTTTTTGCGGCCTGGTGCGGCCCCGGCGATGATCTTGCCGATGTCCTCGACTTCATCGAGTTGCATCTTGCCCTCGGCAATCATGTCCATGAAGCGCACGCCAATCACCGGCACGTTGTGATGCGCAGGCTTGGGTAACTCTTCGAACCAGGCCTGGTACAGACCGGTGTTGTCCAGCACCTTGCGCACGTCGGGTTCTTCCATGCCTGCGTCCAGCGAGCAGGCCGCCGGCATCGCGAGGAACGCACCTGGCTTGACCCATTCGCGCCGCACAATTGGGTAGGTCGACGGGTCACCCGTTTCCCCGGAGCTACAATAAGTAACAAGGTCCGAGTCGCGGACCACCGCTTCAAGGGTGTCGACCACGGTAATCGTGGTGATCTGCGGATAAGTTTCTTTGACCCACGCGATAAAGTTGTCGAGGCTCTTCTGGCCACGCCCCTTGATCTTCAGGGTGTCGATATGCGGGCATACCGCGATGAATGCCGCCAGCGTGGTCTTGCCCATGACTCCCGGGCCAAGCAGCCCGACGACTTTCGAGTCCTTGCGTGCCAGGTGGCGTGCGCCCACGCCAGGAATCGCACCGGTGCGGTATGCGGACAACAGGTTGGCCGACATGTGCGCCAACGGCGCGCCAGTGTCGGGATCATTGAGCGTGAACATCAGGATGGAACGCGGCAGGCCTTTTTCGCGGTTGGCGATATTGGAGCCGTACCATTTCACGCCGGCAGTGCAGAAGCTGCCGCCCAGGTAGGCCGGCATCGCCATCATGCGCCGGTCAGCCGTGGGCTTGGGCATGTTCGGGAACGGCGAATCCTGCGGGAAAATCACCATCGCACCATGGGAATCATTGTTCGGGCCGGCCATGCGGTAGTCACCGGCATACAGCAAGCCGAACATCTCCTCCATGGTATTCACGCAGGCCAGCATGTCGGTCACTCCCGCGCGGATCATGTCCTGCTCGGAGAGGTAGATAAAGTCGATTTTTGTAGTTGTAGACATAGTTATTCTCGGACTGAAGGTGATATCACTGCGGTAGGCGCAGCTCCACGCTGTCGAGATCGAGTATCAGGTGGGAGATGTTGGCGGTATTGTAAATTTCGGACATGCCGCTCAGTCTGGTAGGACGATAGTTGGCGCGATAAATGCGTTAAACTTCCCGTAGCGCTGCCTTCCCAAGGTGCAACCATGATCAAACAGAACGTGCCGACTCCCCGACACCACACCGCGAACGAACAGCCCTGGTTCGTGCTCAACTCTTCACGCTATTCGGTGATGCCTTGCGCACATCCGGCGATCTCGCACTTCTATGCCTTCGATGTGGCGCAATCGGCCAACCTGCTGGCCGTCCCGGACGGCTGCGTAGATATCTTGTTCGACTGTGATGCGACGCGCCCTACCGCGCGGATCTGTGGCACGCCGCTGGTTGCCCAGGCGGTCGAGTTGCACCAGCACCACCATTACTTCGGCGTACGCTTCTCACCGGGCGTTATTCCGGGCTTCGTCAATGTGCTCGCAGAAGAGTTGACCGAACGCGAACTGGACCTGCTGGAGGTCTCCGAGTTTGCCCAACGCATCTTCGAAAGCATCGTCCAGACACCGCTGCTGGGCGATCAGATGCGACTGTTCAACGACTACCTGACCCCACGCCTGATGGGCAAGACCTCGAAACTCACCGCCATGATCATCCAGCAGGCGATGCGCCATCGCGGCGATATTCGCGTCCAGCAACTCGAAGACCTCAGCGGCTACACCAGCCGCACCTTGCACCGCCAGTTCAACCAGGACACCGGTATGTCACCCAAGACGTTTTGCCGGATCATCCGCTGCCAGGCGGCCCTGGACACCCTCAATACCCAGCACGATGTGTCGTTTTCGCAGTTGGCCCTCGACCTGGGCTTTTCCGATCAATCTCACTTCCTGCGCGACTTCAAGAAACTGGTCAGCACCACCCCCTGCGACTACCAGCGCAAGATGACGCAAAACGCCTACAGCGACAGGATCAGCTACGCCTGACCAGGCTGTTGGCAAATAAACCCGCGTCTCCATCGTTTCTCCATAAAACCTCCCATGAAAGCGCATGCTCGTGGTGCACAGTAGCCTTCGTCGTTACAGGGTAATTCGCCATACTGTAATGACCGAACAGCACGACCGAGCCAACCATGACTGAATCGCACCTTGAATCGACGCCAACGGACTTCGCGGATAAACGCCAGGCGTTGATATTGATCGCTGAAGACGAGCCCGAAATCGCCGACATCCTGACGGCCTATCTCAAGCGCAGTGGCTTCCAGATCGCCCATGCCCTGGATGGGCGCCGTGCCCTTGAACTGCATCAATCGCTCAAGCCCGACCTGGTGTTGCTGGACGTGCTGATGCCGAAACTGGACGGTTGGATGGTACTGGCCGAGATCCGCCACCGGGGTACCACGCCGGTGATCATGCTGACCGCCCAGGACCAGGACGTGGACAAGTTGATGGGGCTGCGTATCGGTGCCGACGACTACATTGTCAAGCCGTTCAACCCCGCCGAAGTCGTCGCCAGGACCCAGGCGGTGCTGCGTCGTTCGCTCGATCACGGCTACGGTGCGCGCCAGAGTGTGCTGCGGGTAAATGCCTTTGAAATCGATATCGACAGCCATGAAGTCAATGTGCAGATCGGGGCACACAAGCATTCGCTCAACCTGACCGTGACGGAGTTCAGGCTATTGGCACAACTGGCCAAGGCGCCCAAGCGCGTCTTCAGTCGCGCTGAATTGCTGGCCCTGTGTTCGCCCGAGAGTGACAGCCTGGAGCGTACGGTGGACAGCCATATCAGCAAGTTGCGGCGCAAAATCGAGGACCTGGGTCTACAGGGCGTACCGACCAGTATCCGTGGGGTCGGCTACCGGTTCGGGAACAACCCATGAAGATCGCCAACAGCTTGAGCCGACAGATCATCTTGTCGATGTCTACCGTGGTGCTCTGCGTGATCGCACTGTCGGTGGTCGGTTCCTACGTGTTTTACGCGCTGCTCTGGATGTTCTGGCCGCCGTCGGATCTGGACATGGACGAATGGCTGCCCTCCGGCATGGAGTGGGCATGGATGGCACTGATCACCTGCATCAGCCTGGCGGTGGGGGCCGTGGTGGCGATCAAACTGTCCCGACGCATTCTGATGCCCTTGAACTCGGTCGCGGCCAGCCTGCGCCGCCTTGCCGACGGTGACCTCGATGCCCGGGCGACGGCCTCCGACCGCTCATTGGCTGAGGCCTCCCTGTTAGTGGATGACTTCAACAGTATGGCTAAACGCTTGAAACGCATGGCTGAAGAACAATCTTTCTGGAACGCCGCGATTGCGCATGAACTGCGCACCCCGCTGACCATCCTGCGTGGCCGCTTGCAAGGGTTGGCAGAGGGCGTGTTCACGCCGGACCAGGCGCAGTTCTACAGCCTGCTGAACCAGGTGGAAGGCCTGACGCGCCTGATCGAAGACCTGCGGGTCGTGGGCCTGGCGGACAACGGCTACCTCGAAATCCAGATCCAAAGTGCCAACCTGGCCGAGGAAATCGAGGCAGACGCCCGCCTGTTTGAACCAGGCCTTCTTGCCGCCGGGTTCGTGCTGCATCTGGACCTGCTCGAACGGCCCATCCAGTGTGATCCGGCCAGGATCCGCCAAGCGTTGCTGGCCATGCTGGACAACCTGAAACGGCATGCAACCCCAGGCAATGTCACGGTGCGCCTGAGCAGCCAGGATGGCCTGAATGCCCTGAGTGTCGAGGACGAAGGCCCAGGGATTGAAGAAGCGTTTGCAGCGCACATCTTTGAGCCGTTCCAGCGCGGGGAAAGCTCGCGATCCCGCGCCCAGGGTGGCAGCGGCCTGGGGCTCGCCGTCGTGCGCGCAATTGCCCTGTCCCATGGGGGCAGCGTGACCTGCCGGAACCTGGACAACGGCGGCACCTTATTCGAACTGAGCTGGCCCGACCAACTGGTCGCCATCTAAACCCAACCGTCCCGGGTGACGACATGCGCTTGTCTATTTTTAGAGTCAATAGCGTTCAGCAGTACCGCCACTTTGCCTTACTCGACACACAGGGACGCTGTATCGCTTTCAAGAGCTGCGAAGGGACTCCACAGAACGGCGAATGGGTGCAAGTCAACGAAGTCAACCTGGCCTGGCTGTACAAGACGCTGCCTGCGCGCGCGTTGATCAGGTCAAACACCCGCCCCTTGTAGTTCAGCCTGGGATTGCATGTATGTCTACTAACTATCGCGATCGAAACTTGATTGACGTGACCCTGCTTGAAGACTCCGTACGGCTCTATAGCGCGAAGCTCAGGAGGCTGCAACGTTTCTGGATTCCCCTGCAGAAACAGGCGCCCCGGTTGGTGTTGTCACTGTGGATCCTCGGTGTTATCGCCTCGCTGGTCAGCCAGTCCTATTACCACTGGCTGTTTACCGCGCCTGCCATTTGCCTGCTGATCATCCTGGAAATCGTTATCGAAGAAGTGCAGATCGACTTGTTACTGATGACCGAGGAGACGCGTTATCTGCTCGACGTCACCCACGGTCTGTATGCCGGAACCCTGAGTTCCCACCCCCGTATGCACAAACCAGGTGGCCCATGCCCTCCGTCACACCTCCACTACTGATTGAGCACAGCCGCAAGCTCGGTCAACAGTCCGCCAGCCAGACGCTCAAGGCGATCGCCAAGGCCTATCCCGGCAAGTTGTTTTGTACCCTGTCGCTGGTGGCGTTGGAAAACGCGCTGCTGCTGGCCTACCCGTTGTTTGCTGGGTTTGCCGTAGACGCCATGCTCCGTGGCGACGCCGGCAACGCCTTGTTCTATGCCGCCGTGGTGTTGGGCTTCTGGGTAGTGGGCGCGGCCCGACGCGCCCTCGACACCCGCACCTTTACGCGTATCTACGCTGACCTTGCGGTACCGGTGATTCTTAACCAGCGCCTGCAACGTCATAGCACCTCGAAGGCCGCCGCACGGGTGGTATTGGCACGGGAATTCGTCGATTTTTTCGAAAAACACGTGCCCACGATTGCCACGGCGCTGGTCTCGATCATCGGTGCGGCCGCGATGTTGCTGGTGATTGAGCCTTGGGTCGGCCTGGCGTGCCTGGTGGCGCTGGGGCTGTGTCTCGCGGTGGTGCCAGGCTTTGCGCGGCGCAACCAGCGCTTGCATGAGCGCTTGAACAACCGCCTGGAAAAGGAAATCAGCCTGGTGGAAAAGGTCGGTGCCCACACCTTGCGCCGTCACTATCAGGTGCTGTCACGGCTGCGTATCTGGCTGTCGGACCGTGAGGCCATCGCCTTCCTCACCATCGGTATCCTCGCGGCCTTGCTGTTTGTGGTCGCCATCAGCCAACTGGCACTGGCGCCTGCGGTGAAGGCCGGGCATATCTATTCGGTGATGACTTACCTGTGGACGTTCGTCAGTTGCCTGGATGAAGCCCCCAGCGTGGTCGACCAATTGGCTCGGCTCAAGGACATCGGCAAACGCGTGGATCCGGGGTTGGATGAGGCGTCTACCTGATCCTTCGTCTGTTCAGACGATCGCCCGCTGGGTTTCCGACGGTGACTGGCCAAACAGTGCGCGGTAATGCGCGGCAAAGTGGCTCAGGTGGAAAAAGCCCATCGTCACCGCTACGTCGCCGACGTTTTGGCTGCAGGCTGGCGTAGCGATCAGGCGTCGACGCACCGCATTCAGGCGCAGGTTTCGCAGGTACTCAACCGGGCGCATGCCGGTCACCGCCTGGAAACTGTTCTGCAGGGTCCGCCGGCTCACCCGCAGCTGTTCGCACAGGTCGAGAATGCTCAATGGCGTATCGCCGCTGGCATCGATCAACTCCTGGCTACGCTTGACCAGGTAGGCACTCACGGCGAAATTGCCGCGCCGGCAACGCACCTCGTCGGTGGCGTTGCTGAACAGGTCCAGGAAGGCGCTAAGCAGTTCGTCTTCGAGCATCTTTTCGGCGCTCGTGCTGATAGCCTCCGTCTGTTGCAATAGGTGACGAAACAGTGGGTAGATACGCCGCCGTATCCGCAGCAGTAACGCATCGTCCACGCAAATCTGGGAGCGGGTGGTTATGCGTTTGAGCTGGTCACTGGACAACTCGAAGGCCGCCAGTTTGGCAAAGCGTACGGTGTCGACGTTAAGCGCGAAGAAATCTGTGCCTTCGGGCGCATGCAACACAAACTCCTCGCCGTCGCGCAACAGCACCACGTTGTGCGCCCCCACCTGCTGCCCCTGTACGACCGGCGCACTGCCCAACGACATGGCCACGCACAGTCGCCCTGTGGGGGCAAAACCGCGCTGCACCACGCGTTTGTCCAGCACTTCCTGGAAGATCTGAAAGCGCTCGGCAGACAACTGGCGCAGCCCGCTCGTCAGGCAACCACGCCCCAGTTGGTCATACACTTGCCGCCAGCCCTGGATGGAGCCGGCATGCAGTTGAGGGTCATTGAAGGTTCGAACTTCAGCAAGCATGGTCGTCGTTCCTCGGGGGCCCCGTTGTCGTCATTGGCCTGAAGGGGACTGAAGTCATCCTTGACGGCAGCGATGGTTCACACCGCGGTTTTGTCCGTGGTGAAAAGCAAAGCCAGTTCCGTGCCAAACATATGCAGGCGGTACGTGGCAGGCTGGATATCCATCGGCGCCAGCAACGCACCGGACAGCACCACCTGCCCGGCCTCCACCGGCTGACGGTCGGCCAGCAGGCGGCGAATCAGCCAGCAAAGGTTGGTCAGCGGCGGGTCCTCGCAGCCCTCGGTATCGCCTTCGCCACAGAGCGCGCCGGTACATTCGAGGCGGTACGCCACATTGGCGTGCTTGACAGGGTCGAACGCGATTCTGGGGCCCAGGCAATAAAGGCCCGCCGCCGCGTTATCGGCGAGAAAGGCCCCCACCCCGAACGTCCAACCCTGCCAACGGCAGTCGGCAATCTCGAACGCCGGTGCCACCTCGGCAATCGCGTCCAGGATCTCCTCATCGCTGTACTCGCCCGGCGCCAGGCTGCGCCCCAACACAATCGCCACCTCGATCTCCAGCTTGGGCTGGATCAACCGCGACAGCGCCACCGCTGTGTTCGGCTGTACGCACATCTGGTCGGTCAGGCCGCCATACACCGGTTCGTCAATGCCGAAGCGCCGTTGCGCGGCGCTGCCGGCGAAGGCGATCTTCCAACCGCTCAGTTGTTCGCCCGCGGCCTGGCGCAAAGCCAGCCCCTGGCGTTGCAGCGCGTACCCGGCGTTCAGGTCCAGCGCCTCGGGGGGGAGCGGCGCAATGGCTTGCACCCTGCGCGTGGCCTGGTCCAACTGGCTCAATACGCGATGATCGGCAGTCATGACAGCTGCTCCGCTAACTTGCGCAACACCGATTCAAGCCGCTCAGGCGTGGTAATGGCGGCGACAAACCGATCCGGACGCACCACAACGACGCAATCGCGCACCCTCGAGAACCATTCGCCGAGGCGGTTATCCACGTCCTCCACGCTGATGGCATCCGTGGCCGTCAATGGCTGGTTGCGCCCCATACCACTGCGCGAACGGTTGACCTGGATAAAGCGCGTGTCCCAGCGTGCCCAGAACGTGGCCATTTCTTCGCTCAGTTGCGCGCGCGGATTGACCCGATAACCCAGCACCGCATAGGAATTGCCAAGCACATCATCAAGACGCCGACGCTGCCCCTGGGCATCTTCGATATACGGCTGCACAAACAGCTGGCCGACCAGGTCGTCTTCGCGCAGTTCGGCACGCTCGTGATAGACCAACCCTTTGGTGATGGTGGCCTTGGGTTTGAACTTGAACTCCAACAGGTGCGAGCGCAGGTTATCTACGCTGTTCACCGCCTGGAACAACCAGTCACGCACGCCGGCCATCAACGGGTTGGTCAGCCCCAGTACCGTGCCCATATTGTCGGCCAGGGCGACCAGTTCGGTGGCGTGCCCACGACGTTCCTGGTCATAGGTGGCGAGGATCCCATGGGCAGCGCGCCCGTGGATGATCGCCGCCAGTTTCCAGGCCACGTTGGCCACGTCACGCAGCCCGGAATTGAGGCCCTGCCCGGCCCACGGTGGCGAAATATGTGCGGCATCGCCCACCAGCGCCACGCGCCCTTGGACGAACCGCGCCGCCACGCGGGAATGGTGGGTGTAGGCGCGGATACGGATGATGTTCAACGTGTCCACCGCGTCGCCGATATGCCCACGAATCAGATCGCGGATGGTGCTCTCTTCGCACATCTTCGCCTCGTCTTCGCCCTCCATCAGCATGAACTCCCAGCGCCGCTGCTGGTACGGCAGGTAGATGCATACGAATGGCCGCTGCGGGTCAGCGTGCAGCGCGGTATAAGGCGCATCCAAGGTGTCATTGGCGGTGTCGACCACTACCCATTTTCGCGCATGGGTCAGACCGATCAGTTCAACACCGAGCTTTTTGCGTACGGTGGAGCGCCCGCCATCGGCGCCGATCACGTAATCGGCGCGCAGTTGGTAGACCTCGCCCTGGGCATCGCGCACCTGCAAGGTCACGCCCTCCCCATCCTGCTCCAGCTCGAGCATTTCATGGCCTTGGCGCAATACCACACTGCTGCGCTGCCCGAGCGTTTCGCGCAGCGTGCCTTCGAGCAACTGCTGCATGAAGATGTTGCGCATCGGCCAGCCGTAATGGGCGGTACTCGGCTTGACCTCGGCAAAACACACGCCGCGTGCGTTGTAATAGCGCAGCGGCACATCGCAGATCATGTCGCGCACCGCCAGTTCAGCGATGCCGATTGCCTGGAGAACGCGCAGCGCTTCATCATCCATGCCCACCGCGCGGGGGTAAGGCAATATGCGGTCGGCAAGCTCAAGGACGACGCAGTCGACACCGTACATTCCCATATAGTGCGCGGCCGTAATGCCGTTGGGGCCACCGCCCACGATGACAACTTGGGTCTTCTCCTGCTTCATCGCTATTCACCGCTTTTTTTGTTGTGGTTTGAGTCCAGCACCGCTTGATCCTGCGCGCTTATCAGTGCAGACCGTCAAGGCCTTTTACGTCTTCGGCTTTCAGCCCGCCCAAGCGTGCATGCAGGCGTCCGCGCGTGGCGAAGGCCCAGATCACGACGATCTCATCCGGCGAAGGACCGTCGCCGAAGGTCAGCGAGAAACTGTCGTAGTGCGAGCGCACGTACAACGCGTCCTTGTGCGCCAACGGCACGTCGATGGTCGAACCTGGGCCACCACGCTTGCCGGTGGACGGCACCCACGATTTGCCGCCGCCCAGCGCGACGCGAATCGGATCGGCGGCCGGGTTGGTCAGGAACGCATTACCGTGCTCGTACTCGCCTGCGCTGCCCACCAGGATAGCCTTGCCATAGCTTTGAATCTGGCGCGAACCGGCCAGTGCCTGGATGCGCCGGCCAAACTCTTGACCCAACAGCGGCGACGGCTCGATCAATTGCGACAGGTCTTCACTGTAGCGGCCGGCATATGGGTTGGCGATCACAGCAGCGACGGCGTATTTGAACACCGGCTCGCCATCGGCCAACTGCCCGGTTTCATTGGCCAGGGTCTCTTCAACGAAGCTGTACCATTTGCGGATGTGATAGCTGGCGAAATTTGCGGTTTTCATCAGTGTGCCTCTATTCAAAGGGGTTCGAGTGGATCAAGCGTGATGTTGCGACTCGGCGCACCGGCGGCCTTGAAGCGGGCCTTGCCACACGCATCGTCATGCTCGGTTTCAAGAAAGAATTCCATGCGATTGCAATCGGGGTCGTTGAAATACAGGCCGTTGCCGATTTCGTGATCGGTGATCTTCACCACCTCGACGCCCTTGCTCAGCAACATCCCGTACAGCTGACGCAAGGTTGTCATGTCCCCGGCGATTTCCAGGCCATAGTGTTGCAACCCGAGCCCACCTTGATGGGCACCCGGTTCGGCACGAATCAAGGCGATATCGTGGTGCTTGCCCCCAAATGCCATCATGACCCAGCTCTCGCCTCGGGCACTTTCGTGCATGCCCAGGATGTCGGCGTACCAGCGTGCCGATACGTCAGGGTCACTGACCCAGAGCGATAAGTGAGTACGCAGGATCTCGACCTTCATGGCGGTATTCCTCAGTGTTTTTTGACGATGGATTGGTGCCCGGACTTGATCTGCGCAACCGCAGGCGTCCAGAGCACATCAGCGATCTCGCTGAATTCCCGCCAATGCTTCTGCCAGCCGTCACCGCCGTTGTCGGAGGTGAACAAATGCCCGTACTTGGTGCCCGCCACGATCTGGCGCGGGTTGGCCGGGTTGAAGGCAATCGCCCAGACGCAGGAGTTGGGCTGCTGTGGCAGCGGCAGCACGGTCCAACTGAGCGCGGCATCACGGGAGACCAGAATCTTGCTGGTGGTGCCCGGCGTACCGTCGGAAATACTCAGGTACAGCTCGTTCTGTGTGCCCAACGGCGCGTTCATGGCGCGTATGTAGTACAGGCCGAAGGCTTCCCGGCCGATAATGCCGGTCCAGGTCAGTCCTTCATCCAGGCTGCGATAAACCGCATTGACACAGACCACCACGATGACTTTCTCGCCGTGGTTGGGCAGTACCAGAATGTTGTGGATGTCCGAGTTGTAGTCCCACAGCAGCCGGTCATCGATGCGTGCCCAACTGTCACCGCCGTCGCGGGAATGAAACAACCCGCCCTCCTCCAGGCCGAACCACACCTGGTTGCGGTCGGTGGGGTCATAGGCGAAGGCCAGCAGGCGTGGACGGCTGACGCCGTCGCAGAACTCGGGAATCTCCACCGGGGCGCGATCCCAGCTGGTGCCGCCGTCCAGGGTGCGCCAGAGCACAGCGCGCGAAGGCGCACCCGTGCCGACGAAAATCCGCTGTGCATCCTGGGGATCCACCGCCACCTTCCAGACGGTCTCGCCGTTGAACGGTGAGTCGACCTGCTGCCAGTGCCCGCCGGTGTCATGGCTGACGCACAAACCGATATCGGTGCCGGCATAGATCACTTCCGGCGCGTCGGGGTGCATGCTCAACGAACGGGTGATCGCGTCGAACTCCAGGTCCTGCCCCAGGCCCAGGCGATGCCAGCTCTTGCCGTCGTCGGCACTGCGGATCACCGCTTGGCCGACGGTGGCGACTAAAAGGGTTCCGTTACTCATCACAGATGCTCCTCAGATATAGATGCCACGGGTCAAACCACCGTCGATACCGATGGACTCGCCCGTCACAGCGGCGGCCTTGGGCGACGCGAGGAAACCAATCAACCAGCCCATTTCAATCGGTGCCAGGGTGCGGCGAATCGGCGTTGCGTCGATGTAGGCCTGTTCGACCTGCTCCGCAGTCTTGCCTTGCTTGACCGCTTCGCGCTCGTACAGCTCTTGGATATGCGGGGTGTCCACCACGCCAGGGTGAATCAGATTGACCGTGATGCCCGAAGGGCCGAGCTGGTCGGACAAGGTTTTAGTCATATGGGCGATCGCCAGGTTGCGCATGCCCGACAACACCTTGCTGCTGCGCCCGGTGAGCCCGCCGATGTTGATGATGCGACCGAAGCCGCCCGCTTTCATGTGTGGGGTCACGGCCTTGGCGCAACGGAAGTAACCGATCACCTTGGTGTTGAGATCCGACAGCAGCTCATCGTCGCCGGCGTGCTCGATGTCATTGCGCACGACACCGGATGGCGCCGCGGCACCGTTGACCAGGATGTCGATACGGCCGAAATGCGCGTACGCCGCCTCGACCATCTCCGACACAGCCTTCATGTCATTGGTGTCGCAGAACAGCGGCAGTACTTCGTTGCCGGTCTGTGCGCTGATTTCTTCGGCCGCCAGTTGCAGGAACGCCATGCGCCGCGCGCAGATCACCACCTTGCAGCCTTCCTCGGAGAGAAAACGTGCGACTTCCTTGCCGATGCCCATACCACCACCGGTGACAATGGCCACGCGGCCTTTCAATTCCAGATCCATAGCAATTACCTCTTGTGATTATTCAGTTCAGGCCAGATCGACAAACACACTCTTGGTCTCGGTGTAGGCATCGATCACGTTTTTACCCATCTCCCGGCCCCAGCCGGATTGCTTGTAGCCGCCGAACGGCGATGCCGCGTCGACCACGTTCCAGCAGTTGATCCACACTGAGCCAGCCTTGAGCTGCGCCGCCACGCGGTGTGCCGAGCGCAGGTCGCGGGTCCACAGGCCGGCCGCCAGGCCATATGGCGAATCATTGGCGCGCAGCACCAGGTCGTCGATTTCGGTCCAGCTCATGACGGTCAGCACCGGCCCGAAGATCTCTTCGCGGGCGACACAGGCACGCTCGGCGCGGTCAAGAAAAACGCTGGGCGCAATGAAGTGGCCGCGCTCCAGGTGGGCTGGGCGATCGCCACCGCAGATCAGTTCGGCGCCCTCCTCCTGGCCGCGTTGCAGGTAGCCCTTGACCGTACTCAGTTGGCGCCCCGACACCAGCGGCCCCATGCTGCTGGCCGGGTCCAGGCCGTTGCCGAGCACATGGGCGGCGGCATGTCGCTCAAGCTCTTCCAACACCTGGTCGAGCACGCTGGCGTGCACGTACAACCGCGAGGCCGCGGTGCAGACCTGGCCCTGGTTGTAGAAAATCCCATCGGCGGCACCTTTGGCGGCGCGCACGATATCGGCATCCGGCAAGATGATGTTCGGCGACTTGCCGCCCAGTTCCAGCGAGACTTTTTTCATGTTGCTGGTGGCCGCTTGCGCGATCAGCCGGCCGACCTGGGTCGAGCCGGTAAAGGCAATCTTGTCGATATCGGGATGCTGGGCCAGCGGCGCGCCTGTTTCGGCGCCAAGGCCGGTGATCAGGTTGACCACCCCGGCCGGGAACCCGGCGGTCTCGATCAACTGCACCAAGCGAATCGCCACCAGCGGGGTCTGTTCGGCAGGCTTGAGCACCGCCACGCAACCGGTCGCCAACGCTGGGCCGAGCTTCCATACACACATGTTCAGCGGGAAGTTCCACGGCACGATCAGCGCACAGACCCCTACCGGCTCACGCAAGGTGTAGTTGAGCATCGGCGCGCCGCTGGCCGGCGATACCGGCAGCGTGCTGCCTTCGATCTTGGTCGGCCAACCGGCGAAGTAACGCAGGATGGTTGCCGCACTGGCGGCTTCACCGCGAGCGGCAGCGATAGGCTTGCCGTTCTCCAGGGTGATCAACTGCGCCAGCTCCTCGCGGTGCTGGTCCAGCAGGTCCGCCAGGCGGAACAGCAACAGGCCGCGCTGGGCGGGAGACTGCAGCGCCCAGGCGCCGGTGAATGCGGCGCGAGCCGCGGCGACCGCTGCATCCACATCACGCGCATCGCCTTGGGCGACTTCGGTCAGGGTTTCTTCAGTCGCCGGGTTTTCCACGGCAAACCGTCGGCCAGCGGCCGCGTCCTGCCAACTGCCGCCGATAAACAAGCGGCCCGGTTGGGACAGAAAGGCCTGGACAGCGGGTAGCACTTCGAACTGTTTCATCATCGACTCCTTCACAGCGCCATTTCGATCAGGCAAGGACCACCGTCGGCCTTGGCATTGGCCAGTGCCCGTTGCAGTTCGGCATTGGTTTGCACCGTGCAGGCCGGTACGCCGTAGCCTTTTGCCAGGGCTTTCCAGTCAATGCGCGGGCTGTCGAGCACGGTCAGGCGCAGGGCTTGCGGGTCCATTTCGGTCATGCCGAAACGACGCAACTCGTTCTGCAAAATCGCGTAGCGATGGTTAGCGGCAATCAGGATCACCACCGGCAACTGCTCGCGGGCGATGCTCCACAGGGTTTGGATGGTGTACTGCGCACTGCCGTCCGATTGCAGGCAGAACACGCTATTGCCGCGTTCCGCCAAGGCGGCGCCGAACCCCACCGGAATACCCTGGCCAATCGCGCCACCGGTATTGGTCAATACCCGATGCCGCGCGGCACGGGCGGAGGCGGTGAAGAAGGGATAACCGCAGGTGCCGCCTTCAACCGAGACAATGCTGTCGTGGGGCAGTGACGCGGCCAGCACTTGGCCGATGGACTGCGGCGTCAACTCGGCGTGGCCGGGCGGCAGTTCGATAACCTCCGGGGTCGGTACGTAGGCGGGTGCATCGAGGGCATCGGCCAACGCCGTCAGCGCGCCGGCGACATCGTCACCGACTTCGGCCAACGTCAGCAGGCGCTCACGTTCGGCGAGGCGCGACGGGATGCCTTCGTAGCCAAAGTAACTGATGGGCTCGGGCACGCCAGCACACACGACCAGGTCGTACTGCTCAAGAATTTCAATCGCCACTTCCGGGAAATACGGCAGGCGATCCAGATCCGGCAAACCACCGCCACGGTAGCTCAGGCGCGGAAAGGTCTCGGCAAACAGGCGTACACCCGGCAGTTGCGCCAGGCGCCCCGCCGCTTCCAGGCCCGCAACCGACAAACCCTCATCGCCGACGATAAACACCAGCCGCTTGCCGTCACGCAATGCCTGCGCCACGGACTCGACCCGGTCACCGGCAAATCGGCGAACCGGCGCGCGCAACGGTGCGAACACACCGTTGTGCGTCACCGCGTGAGCTTGCAGGTCCATGGGCAAAATCAAACTGGCGATCTGACCTTTGGCCTGCCACGCCGCGCGTACCGCTTCCTGCAAATCCTCACCGATACCTGCCGCCGTGCGCGAGGTGCGCACCCAGCCCGAGACAGTGCCGGCCAAGGCCTGGATGTCACTCGCCAACGGTGGGTCGTAGTTCACATGCCATGAGGCGTGATCGCCGATGACGTTAACGATGGGCGTATTGGCCCGACGCGCGTTGTGCAGGTTGGCGATGCCATTGGCAAAGCCGGGGCCCAAGTGCGTCAGGGTCATCGCCGGCTTGCCGGCGATACGGCCATAGCCGTCCGCGGCGCCCGTGCAGACCCCTTCGAAAAGCGACAGCACCGGCTTGAGAGCAGGTGCGCTGGCCATGGCGGCCACCAGGGGGATCTCGGTGGTCCCGGGGTTGGCGAAGCAGTACTCGATACCGCTTGCCGCTGCCGCATTCACTATCAGTTGCGCACCATTCATTTTCAGCCCTCTTGCTTGAGCATTTGCAGTGATGAGATTTATCACACAAAAGCCTACGAGCAACAAGCATTTTATTAGTGTATTTCTCAATAATTGAGATAAATGTAATTTTAATCGGGGAAAACACCTGCCCAAGATTGCGTTTTTCTCTCACTGAGGTAGTGTTGCTCCAGCGCTTGGGGCTCGCGTGGGTGGCCGGATCCCTGCCGGTACGCAACAACCGCCCTTCCCTTTCTTTTAGGAACACAATGAGCAGCCTGAGCAAATTGCTGAGTATCCTGGACCTGTTTGGTCCACAGACGCTGAAGATCGAACCCGACACCATCGCCGAGCGCATGGGCCTGTCACGAGCAACCGTGTACCGCTACGTCAAGGACTTATGTGACGCCGGTATGCTCACCCGCGTGGACGCCGGCAGCTACGGCCTGGGGCCGCGTGTGATTGAGCTGGATTGGATGATGCGTCAGTACGACCCGATCCTTATCGCCGGACGCGAGTTGATGCACGAGCTGTCCGCACAAACGGGCCTGGCGGTGTTTGCCAGCGTGTTTTACGACGGGCGCATCATCAACACCTATATCGCCGAACCCACCGACACCTATCACTTTGCGTTCGGGCGCGGGCAACCGTTGCCGTTTTTCCGCGGGGCGCAATCGAAGGTTCTGATCGCCTTCCAGAAAGGCCGCCGCCTGCAACGCTTGTTCGACGAGCACATGGCCAACGACCCGGACAGCCCGTATGACTGGGCAAGCTTCTCCAAGGCCGCGAAAAAAATCCGCAAGGACGGTTACTGCCTGACCCATGACGAACTCAACCTGGGCCTGACCGGTATCGCCGCGCCGATCATCCAGGCGGACCTGGACGAGGTGGTCGGCAGCCTGTCCGCCGTCGGCAGCAGCCAGAGCTTCAAGCTGCTGCGCCAGGAAACCGTGATCGAAATGGTCATGGATACCACCCGGCGCATTGCCGAAAACATGCGCAACCCGCCGAGCAGCACCACGGCCTAGCCCGTCACGCTCAGAACGGTACGGCCACCGACAACTGGCTATACAGGTTGGTGCCATTGCCGCCGACTTGATTGCCACCGGTGGTCGAGTCCTGGTTGGGTTTGTAGAGCCCCACCAGCGGGGTGATGATCAAGTGCGGGTTGACGGCCCACTCGGCATACACGTCCAACTCGCGGCCATCCAGGTTCAGCGCATTGCTTTTACGCACGGTGGCGTAATCGAAATACAGTGCGCCCAGGCTCAGGTTTTCCAGTGGGGTTGCCTTCAACCCGACATGGTGGATGCGCGTATTGGTGTTGAACGGCCCGGCGTAATTGCCGGCCACTTCGCCCTGGAACCAGGTGCCGTAGCCCGTGCTCAAACCGGTGAACAGCGCGTCCCAGTTCTGCGAATAGCGGGTGTAGCGATAAGTCACCTTGGGGGCCCAGGCGGTATCCGCGAAGGTGTAGCCGGCTTCGCCGTACCAGGCCTTCTCAGGCCCCGTATCCTTGTCCTGCCAGGCGTACTCGAACGCCAGGCTGACGTTCTTGATACCCGCATCGCCTTCACCGCGCACGCTGTAGATGTTCATGCCCTTGCGCTGGCGCTGAAAGTCGCTGGCCCATTGATCGTTCACGTCGAGGCCATGCACCCAGGTCAAGCCGAGCGTCCCCGGTTGGGCGGTGTAATCCAGGGTGCCGGCGGCCAATTCGGTCTCGGCCTGGATGCGGTTGTCCGACTTGAGCCACAACACGCTGCCATGCAGGCCATCCTGGCCACCCAGGCGCAACACGGCGGTCTGATCGAACGAGTGCCGGGCCGCCAGGTAGTAAGCGCCACCACGGTTCAAGCTGCCATCGGCCGGGCCCTTGCCCGGATTCAGGCCGTCATCGTTGATCAGGAACCCTCGACCGACCTTGACCACTTGGCGTCCGCCGGAAATATCCACGCCGTCTTTGCCCAACAGCGGAAACAGATCACCGGAGCGCCAGCCCAGGTAGGCGTCTTCAATCTTTGTTGTACGCTCGGTACCGACGCTATTGCCCCCCGAATCACCATCACCCCACGTGGCGGAGCTGACCAGGGCGAAAGCCCCATAGGCAGTGCCATTGCCGGCCAGGGACTGGTCGCCGCTCAATCCATATTTGATGAAACCTTCGCGCCAGGTGGAACCGCCCGATGTGCCGTCATAGTTCTTGCGGCTGTTGAACATGCCGAACACGGCGGTCATGTCGGCATTGAGATGCCGGCCCTCATCGCTGTACAACTCATAGGCGTGCACTGGATGGATGACGCCAAGTGCCAAGGTGCACACCAGTGTGCAACCGAATACGGGATAACGTGTTGGAGTGTGCATGGTTCAAACGCCTTGTTCAGTGGCGCACTTGCGCACAAACAATAGTTGCTGGCCGGTGAACTCCAGCAGCCCCTCAAGGCCGAACTCGACGCCAAACCCCGACATCTTGCTGCCGCCAAACGGCGTGTTCGGCTGGATCTGTGCGTGGCAATTGACCCACGCAACCCCGCTTTCCAGGCGACTGGCCAAGGCCTGGGCCTGCTCGGTATCCGGTCCCCAGACCGATCCGCCGAGCCCCATGTCACCGGCATTGGCGCGGCGCAGCACATCCCCCACGTCCCGGTAAGCAATCAAGGGCAGCACGGGGCCAAACTGTTCCTCGTCCACCAGGCGATGCCCGTCGGTAACGTCCGCAACCAGCGTGGGCGGATAGAAAAACCCAGGCTTATCCAGGCGCGCACCGCCGCACAACACCCGTGCACCGTTTGCCCGCGCGTCGGCGACCAATGCCTCCACCAGTTCCAGTTGCTCAAGGTTCTGCACGGGCCCGAAGGTCACACCGGCCTCCAGACCATCCCCCACCACCTGGCGCGCGGCAATGTGCGTCAGCGCCTCGGCAAAGGCCTGGTACTGCGAC
Organism: Pseudomonas sp. FG86; assembly: GCF_057808775.1. Taxonomy (NCBI): domain Bacteria; kingdom Pseudomonadati; phylum Pseudomonadota; class Gammaproteobacteria; order Pseudomonadales; family Pseudomonadaceae; genus Pseudomonas; species Pseudomonas sp. FG86. The sequence goes on from NZ_JBMDIS010000041.1 coordinate 43,621, forward strand.
TCGTGGATATACAGGCGCTTGAGGGCCGCGCAGGTCTGGCCCATGTTGAGAAAGGCCGCCTGGAAGATTTCCTCGGCCACCGCCTCCACCGACGTTCCTGGCAATACGATTGCCGCATCGTTCCCGCCCAGCTCCAGGGTCAGGCGCTTGAGGTTGCTGGCGGCGCCACGCATCACGCTCTGCCCGGTAGCGGTAGAACCGGTAAAGACAATCTTCTGGATACCGGGGTGCGAGGTGATCGCACTGCCGAAGCCCTGCTCACCGGTCACGCAGTTGATCACGCCCTGAGGCACGTGACGGGCAATGATTTGCGCCAGACGCAAGGTGCTCAGCGGCGTCAGGCTCGACGGTTTGCTGATCACGCAGTTACCGGCACGCAGCGCCGGCATGATGTGCCAGACGGCGATCATGAACGGCCAGTTCCAGGGTGTGATCGACGCCACGACACCCAAGGGTTTACGGTGCAGTTCGACGCGTTGCGTGGGGGTTTCCTCCACCAGTTCCACCGCGATCTCCTGAGCGGCCGCGTAGCGGGTCCAGGCAGCGGCCCCCATGACCTCGGAAAACGCCAGCTCCAGCGGTTTGCCTTGCTCCAGCACAATCAGCCGGGCCAGTGAATCGGCCTCCTGCTCGATATCCGCCGCAATCGCCAACAAACGCTCACAGCGGTCAGGGTGGCTGCTGTGGCGCCAGCTTTTGAATGCCTGCTGCGCGGCGTTGACTGCCTGGTCGAGTTGCCCCAGGGATCCTGCCGGGCATTGGGCAAATGCGACACCCGTGGCCGGGTTGATCACGTCAAACTGACCTTGTTCGCCGGCCACTTGAGCGCCATCGATGAGCATCTTGTAGTTGTGCATTTGAAACCTTCCTTTCACGTGCAGACCCACCCTGTCGAGCAACGACAGGCGGTAATTGTCTGATTAACTGGAGCGTTCTTAGAGCTTGTGGCTGCCCAAGGCGAGAAACCGTTGCGGGGAGATCCTTCGCAGCCGCGCGGCGAGCACGATGCCGATGATCAGGGCTGCGGGAATAATCGCGCAGAGGCTGTATGACAGCAGTTGGCTGGCACCGGTCAGCACGTCGAAATGCACCACCGCCAGCACCAGCACCAGGAACAGCGCCAGGCACGAGAAACCGGGCAGGATACGTCCGCGCAAGAGCCCGACGTTAAGCTCGGGATGGCGATGGAAGTAGACGCACACCGCCACAGAGGTCAGTGCCATCAACAAAATCACGCACAGCGTGGCCAGGTTGGACAGCCAGGCAAACAGTTGCAGGATCGGATCAGCATCCATCGCGGCGAAAATCAGTACGACCACCGCAGCGATCAGGCTCTGCAACGCCGAGCCCATATGCGGGCTCTGGTGCACGCGATGGGTCGTGCCCAGCAAACTGTGCAACAAACCGTCACGGCCGATGGCATAGAAGTAACGCGCTGCTGCGTTGTGAAAGGCCAACAGGCCGGCATAGATACTGACCATGAACAGCACGCGAATGATCTGGGTCAGTTGCGGCCCGACAAAGTGGTCGGACATGCCATAGATAAACGTGGTCGGGTCCTGCAAGGATTGCAGCAGCGGCACGATCTTGTCCGAACCCACGCCCACCACCATCGACCACACCGACAACGCGTAGAAACCACCGATCAGCAACACCGAACAGTAGGTGGCAATCGGAATACTGCGCTTGGGGTCCTTGGCCTCTTCGCCGTAGATGGTCGTGGCCTCGAAGCCGATAAAGGCAGCGAAACAGAACAGCAGGCCGATTGACGGCGTGCCACTGAACACATGGCTGCTGCTGAACGAGTCCAAGTTGATGCCGCTGTCGCCGCCGGACTTGAGAATGGCGAAGTCCAGGACCAGGATCGCCAGGTACTCGGCGATCACCACCACCGACAGCACCCGCGCCGACAGGTCAATCTTGCGATAGCCCAGGATCGCGATGCTCGCCATCGCCATCAGCGAGTAAGCCCACCAGGGCAACACCAGGCCGAAGGCGGCTTCCATGGTGCCGCTGACTACCCCGCCGAACATCCCATACAACCCGACCTGCAGGATGTTATAGGCAAACATCGCCAGCACCCCGGCGGCACCGCCCGCCAGGCCACCCAGGCCACGGGAGGTGAACGCATAAAAACCACCGGCATTGGTCACGTGGCGCGACATGGTGGTGTAGCCCACCGAGAACGCCAGCAGCACCAGCAAGGCGAGGATCAGCAAGGCCGGGGTACCGGCACCGTTGCCCAGCATGATGCCGATGGGGAAACCGCCGGCGATCACACTCAGCGGGCTCGCCGCCGAAATCACGAAAAAGATAATGAAGCCCACACCCAGGGCACCACGCTTGAGCTCCGTGGAGCTGTTGACCGGGATAGATACACTCATGTTGTTGACCTTATTCTATGAGGCAGTCGCTTTAGGGTTGGCCCGACCACACCGCATCGGCACCGGTTAGCGTTTTGTTTTAGTTGCGCGCTGAATTTGATCCTATGCCCGCCCTTGAGCCGCTCGCTATCCCAAATCGGTAGCATCCGAAGCCCCGCCCCAAAACAGGTCGAGGCGGCACGCTCAATCCCGGCGCAGTTGCCGATTTGGGATAGCCGCCTGGCCTGTCATGCCTGCAACCTAGCCTCAGCCGTGCTATGCCCGGATGCCGGCAACCAGAATAAGAATGAGGGCTCGCCCCCCAGCCCATCATCGCGAAGCCCACTTGTAGGACGCCCCGACCATGCATCTAGCTCACCTCACCATTCAATGGCGTATCACCCTGCTCAGCGGACTCTGCCTGCTGACAGTAGTGGCGGCCCTGATTGGCGCCAGCGCGTATCAGAATCAAGCCAGTGCAAAGCTGCTTAAAGAGCAGAGCAGCGAGTTGCTCGCCCACGCTGCGCTGGAGCGCTTGCAGGCCCAGGCCATGGCGCATGGCCAACAGGTGGAGCGTTTTTTCAGTGAAACCGCGCTGTATGGCGAAGGGTTTGCGCAACAGGTTCTGCAACTGCGCGAGCAAACGCTCAACGGTCGCCTGACGGTCGCGCAATTGCGCGAAGCCCTGATCAGCAGCGCCCGTGAAGCCCTGAAACAGCGCGAAAAAGTGCTCGGCCTGTACGTCATCATGCTGCCGGATGCGTTGGCCGGCACTGACGCCGCCTGGCGCGACCAACGCGCCATGGCAGGCAATGAAACCGGGCGCTTCGCGCTGTATTGGTCACAGAGTCAACCGGGGCAACTGGTGCAAGAGGTACTGAGCGAGGCACAAATCGCCGCGAACACCGCGCCCCCCGGCAGCGAACCGGGAAACGCCTGGTACGCTTGCCCTCAAGCACAAAGACGGGTGTGTGTGGTCGAGCCGTACACCATCGAAGTGGAAGGCCAGAAATCCCTGATGAGCAGCATTTCCATCCCCTTGATCGTCAACGGCAAAGTGCTCGGCGTGGTGGGCATGGATATTAGCCTCGACACCCTACAGAAGCTGGCCGCCGACCTCGGTCAGGACCTGTACCAGGGCAACAACGAAGTCACCATTATGTCGGCCGCGGGCCAAGTGGCAGGACGCAGCGGCAACGTCTCGGGGGACACGCTCGATATACGCCAGCCCCTTCAGCCCGTGGCGGGCAACCCGGCCTGGCAACTGGAGATCAAGGTTGCGCAAGCACGGGTGCAGGCGTCTGCCCGACTGATGCAAAGCGAACTGGACGCTAAAAGCCGCGAGGCCAACTGGCTCAACCTGGGCTTGGGCATTTTTGCCAGCATCCTGGGTATGCTGCTGATCTGGCTCGCCGCTTACGGCGTGACACGTCCATTGATCAAAATGGCCGAGCTGCTCGATGCCATTGTCGAAGGTGACGGCGACCTCACCCAGCGCCTGCCCGCCGGCAGGCGCGACGAGTTGGGGCATTTGGCCACTGGGGTCAATCGCTTCCTGGACACGTTGCAGCCCATTATTCGCGATATCCAGACCGCGTCGATGGACACCCGAAACAGCGCCGATACATCGTCAGGCATTGCCCGCGAAGTCAGTGTTGGCATGCAGCGTCAGTACCGCGAAGTCGAGCTGGCGGCGACCGCTTTGCACGAAATGAGCGCCAGCGCCCAGGAAGTGGCACGTCACTCCCACAGCGCCGCCAACGCAGCTACCACCGCAGAAAGCGCGAGCCGATCAGGCCAGGCGGTGTTCTCAACCGCCGAGCGCGGCATTGAGGCCCTTGATCAGCGCCTGGAAACCACCCTCCAAAAAGTCAACGCGCTGGCCCATAGCAGCGCCCAGATCGGCCAGGTACTGGACGTCATCGGGGTTATGCCGAGATAAGGCAAAAATTAGGACATTCGTTCTGTAAGTCGATGATTTGAAATGTCATTCTAGGCCTCATGACTTACTGATCAACCACCGTCTGGCTAGACGTCTATGCTGATGCTTTTGCCTCGCTTGGGGGATGTGTTCAATGGCATCGGTGGAAAGAACAGCCTACCCTAGCTTGCCCAGCCAGCTACCGGCCAAGGAGCTTCATCGAAGCTATTCCCTGTCTGATTCAGAGATCGAATGGGTCAACAACACCGCTAAGAGTCCAGCGCTATCGATTGGGCTGGCAATCCAGCTAAAGGTGTTCCAGCAGCTACACTATTTCGTTCCGTTCGAGGAACTACCTCAGGAACTCATTAGCCATGTCCGGCAATGCCTCCGCTACGGCGCACGAATAGCTCCGCGCTATAGCAACCCCCGCACCCTTTACCGGCACCAAGCAGCGGTACGGCAGTACCTGCAGGTTACCCCCTTCTACAGCAGCGACGGGCTAGCGGTTACTGAGCAGATCGCACGTGACTGCGCTGTAGTTCTTGAGCAGCGAGTCGATCTCATCAATGCCATGCTTGATGAGCTGATTCAGCGTGGCTATGAGCTTCCGGCTTATTCGACGCTCAACAACCTCGCAGAAACCGCCTTGGCGAGTGCCCAGGAAGTTACCTTCAACCTAGTCGTAACTCGCGCCCCAATCGAGGTGATCTACAAGCTGAAGGAGCTGCTCGAAACCGACTTCGGTCGGCGCCAAAGCGATTTCAATACGCTGAAACAGGCGCCTAAGAAGCCCTCCCGCAAGCACTTGGAAGTACTGATTGATCACTTGGCCTGGCTGGAAAGCTTCGGGAATCTCGACGCTATATTTGAGGGCATCGTCGATACCAAGATCCGCCACTTCGCTGCCCAGGCAGCAGCATCGGACGTCTCCGAGCTGAAGGACTGCTCGCTACCGAAGCGCTATACGCTGATGCTGGCTTTGATCTACCGCATGCGTGTGCGGACACGAGATCACCTGGCCGAGATGTTCATCCGACGGATTTCGACGATTCATAAACGCGCCAAGGAGGAGTTGGAGCAAATCCAGGCACGACAACGACAGAAGTTGGAGCAGTTGGCGGCGACCCTAGACGGCGTGGTGCAAATTCTGGTTCAAGAACCGGATGATCAGGAAGCAGGCAGCCTGATTCGGGAATACCTCTCCCCCGATGGCAATCTGGATCGGTTGCGTGAGACTTGCGCCGAAGTCCAAGCTACCGGCGGTAATAACTACCTGCCACTTATCTGGAAGCACTTCAGATCCCATCGCTCGCTATTGTTCCGTCTCAGCCATCTTCTCCAACTGGAGCCCACGACTCAGGATCGGTCGCTGACTCAGGCACTTCAACTGATCCAGGACAGCGAGAATCTACACCGCGAATGGATCGACGAGTACGTGGACTTGTCGTTCGCGTCGGAGCGCTGGGTCAAGGTCGTTCGCCGTCCTGCCAGTGAGGGGCCACCGACCAACCGGCGCTATCTGGAGGTTTGCGTTTTCTCTTACCTGGCCAGCGAGCTGCGATCCGGCGACATGTGCGTGCAAGGGTCGGAATCCTTCGCCGACTATCGCAAGCAATTGCTGCCCTGGGAAGAATGTCTCCAGCGACTACCGGCCTACTGCGAAAAAATGGGGCTGCCTGGTACAGCGAAGGAGTTTGTAGCCTCTCTCAAGGCCCAGCTTGAGGAAACAGCGCAGCAACTAGACGAGAAATTCCCATCATGCCGAGGGGACGTATCGATCAACGAAACCGGCGAGCCGGTTCTCCGCCGAGTGACCGCTCGAGATATCCCGCCTTCGGCTATCTCGCTACAGACTGCGCTCATGCAGCGCATGCCGGCCAGGCATGTGCTCGACATCATGGCCAACATCGAGCATTGGATTCAGTTCACTCGGCATTTCGGGCCGATGTCCGGTAACGAGCCGAAGCTAAAAGAGCCTGCCGAGCGCTACCTGATGACGATCTTCGCCATGGGCTGCAACCTAGGCCCTAACCAGGCCGCGCGGCATCTGGCCGGTAATGTAACGCCACACATGCTGTCCTACACGAATCGTCGTCACCTCTCGCTGGAGAAGCTGGACAAGGCCAACCGCGAGTTGGTGGAACTCTACCTACAACTTGATCTGCCCAAGCTCTGGGGCGATGGCAAGGCGGTGGCCGCGGACGGTACGCAGTTCGACTTCTATGACGACAATCTGCTGGCCGGCTACCACTTCCGCTACCGCAAAATGGGGGCTGTGGCCTACCGGCATGTGGCCAACAACTACATCGCCGTGTTCCAGCACTTCATCCCGCCGGGTATCTGGGAGGCGATCTATGTGATCGAGGGGCTACTCAAAGTAGACCTCAGCGTCGAACCCGATACGGTGTACTCGGACACCCAAGGGCAGTCGGCCACGGTGTTTGCCTTCACCCATCTGCTGGGCATCAACCTGATGCCGCGTATCCGCAACTGGCGCGACCTGGTGATGTGCCGGCCGGATCGCGGCGTATCATACAAGCACATCAACCGCCTGTTCACCGACACTGCCGACTGGCACCTGATCGAAACCCACTGGCAGGATCTGATGCAGGTCGCGCTATCAATCCAGGCCGGCAAAATCTCCTCGCCTATGCTGCTGCGAAAACTCGGTTCCTACAGCAGGCGCAACAAGCTCTACCACGCGGCACAGGCGCTGGGCAGCGTGATCCGCACGATATTCCTGCTCAACTGGATCGGTAGCCGCGAGCTGCGCCAGGAAGTCACGGCAAACACCAACAAGATCGAGTCCTACAACGGATTCTCCAAGTGGCTGTCCTTCGGCGGCGATGTGATTGCTGAGAACGATCCGGACGAGCAACAGAAGCGACTGCGCTACAACGACATGGTGGCCTCGTCGGTGATCCTGCAGAACACTGTGGACATGATGCGTATCCTGCAGAAACTGGCCCGCGAGGGCTGGCAGTTTACTGATGAGGACGTGTCGTTCCTAAGTCCCTACCTGACCAGCAACGTCAAACGCTTTGGCGAGTTCAACCTCAAGCTCAATCGGCCACCGGAGCCTTGGATCAAGGATTCGGTATTCCAGCAGGCTGCCGGCTTGCTACGAGTCAATACGGCCAGCAAGGCCGATGCCGAGGAGGCAACATGATTGAGGTTCCGCCGGCGTCTTTTCAGACTACTCCTTACGGCGAAGTGGATTCTGTAGCACTGGAAAGGCTGCGAGCGAACTTCGACACCACCCGGCTTCTGCAGTTGGTTGGCCGACTGGATGCATGTCTGGCAGAGTTGGGTGGAATTAATGACATGCGCGACGAGCTACTGCGGTTGCATGCAATGGCGCTGACGGTAATCGAGGGCGTCGTACCGACAGTCCCAACTGAGAATGTCAGCATTTGGGAAGCGGCCGAATCGGTACGGCTAGATCTCGAAACGCTGAGTTCTTGGATACGCATTGCTCAGATGACGATTGCACCGTTGGGTGATCTTGTTCCAGGCCATGAACGATAGCTGGCGTTGGGTTCAAGCCAAACTCGGTGCAGGTTTGAGTCCTGAAAAAGAAAAGCCGCCCGTAGGCGGCATAGTAAGAGGGGCACACGGATGAAACTGCAATATAGCTTGGGATCTCTGCATCGTCACGCTACCGTTCGGTATGCCGTTACTGGCATTACACTTTAAGCATATCGACTATCCAAGCCTTCATCGCACACAAGGCCAATGGACTTGTACTACAAGCTCCACCCTCAAGTGCAATCTTAAGTTGCTCTATATCGACTTGTTGCAAGTATCGTTCGGCATCGTCTAATCGCTGCTCACCGCCAAAGCCGCCACCGCGCATTTCAGCCAGAGCTTGCTCCTTGCTCCAGCCCTGATAAACGATGCGATATAGAGCCGCAATCAGGCCAGTTCTATTTTGTCCATGCTTACAGTGAATCAGCACAGAACCGAGCTCTTGTGACTGTCGAATGCTCCGTAATGCTGCGATCACATCCGTATCATCAACTCTGTCAGTATGGAATGGCAGGTGAATCTGGCGCATTTTTGGATCATGCAGCCAAGCTGAGTCGCTACGTTGATAGAAATTGATCACTGTCGTGACGCCCAGTTCTTTGAGCATCGGTTCAGCCTCATTATCAGGCAAGGCACTGCGATAGAGATTTGGCTGTATCCGATACAGGTTCAACCGCTCATCTAGCGGCTCCGCCCAACTCTGTGGCCGAGTCTCGCCAGCCAGGCTCTGAATTGTAGGCGCGGCACTCCAGGCCATGCTAACAGGCAGTGCTACCAATGCAGCGACCAATACCAGCGCTGCCAGGCACAGGCGAAGAAACCATAGAAGACCTTGCATCAGTTCTGTCTTCCCGCTAAATCAGGCGCAAGCTGAGACAGTTGCATTGGTTGTGGCGCTTTATAGAGAATCCACCGGTAGCACAGCACTCCGATCAGCCAGTCGAACAACAAGGTCCACAGGTTATGCGAGAGGAAATGCGCGCCCTGCATCATACGTCCTAGCGAAAACACGGCTCCCAGTCCCAACGCAACAACTAAAGCAATGCGAGCGGTGCGAGGACGCCTGTCGCGCAGTGCGAAAAACAGAGCCAACAGAGAGAACCCTGCCGAGGCATGCCCCCCTGGCCAACAGCGCCCTGGCTTTTCGGTTGGCGCGCGCTCACTAAGCAAAGGTGTAAAAGTTTCTGCTCCCCCGAACTCGCTCAAACTCCATGGACAGTGCACGCCAGTCATTGTTTTCAGCGGAGTGACAATACTGGTTGATAAAGCCAATGCCAGTACCAGGTAACCTAGTTGACGACGAAGGGGACTTAACCTGGTTGGCATAAGACTTAGTACGAAACCGAAAATGGCCATTACGCCCACGAAAATAACAGCTTGCTTCGCCCGGTCATGGAGTATGTCTTCCAGCCAGAAGCTGTGACGACCGATAAAGCCCTGGCCCGGCTCGTAAAACAGTTCTGCCAAAGCGAAATCAACTCCACTAGGGTCAAGCAACAACAGTAAGGCCATAAGCCCTAATGGAATACCTATCGCAAGACGGAAATCAAAGTACCGAGAAGCGCTTTCTGAGCGGTCGGCCGTCATTTCAGTAGCTCCAAATCAAAGCACCGCCAGGCGGTGCCTGTAATGCATGAGTGGGTTAACGCAGGCCCAACTTTTCATCTGGCAGTAACCCTGACCGCCAAGCTATAAGTCCCTTCTGAAAGGCATAGCTAGCACCCTGGTAGTAGGCGATATCGCGACGCAGCAGCCCGTCATCGGTGCCAATGATCGACTCATGGCTCAACCCCAATGCGTCTTCATGTTTGCGCATGCCACGCCTTGGACTGAGAATGGCCAGATTATTGCCATCGAACAGTCCTAGGTGCTGGTAGTTACCAACCAGAGCGCGCCCAGCAGTGCGATCCTCTCGCAGCACGTTGCGCCCGAAAAACGTTGAGACATAGTCGATATTGAGCATGCCCAACAAAGTTGGAGCCAGGTCGATCTGACTGACAACATCGGTGAACTCTCTAGGTTCGATATGTTCCGGAGCGTAAATAAACAGCGGGATGTGGTAGTTGGCCACCGGCAGATCTTCCTTACCGGCGCTGCCTGCAGTGTGATCGGCGACGAAGACGAACAGCGTGTCCTTGAACCAGGGTCTTTCCCGCACTTGGGCAAGGAGTTGGCCAATGGCGTAGTCGGTATACTTCACCGCTCCTTCGCGACCGTCACCGGAAGGTATGTCGATGCGACCTTCAGGGTAGGTATAGGGTCGATGATTTGAGGTGGTCATCAATTGCAGGAAGAAAGGTTTGCCGGCTGCATGGTCGGCATCTGCAATTTTGAGGGCTTGTTTATAGAGGTCTTCATCCGACATGCCCCAGGCGTTTTTGAAAGCAATATCCGCCTCGGCCACGCTGCTTTGGTCAACGATGCGATAGCCGTTGCCGCCAAAAAAAGCATTCATGTTGTCGAAGTAACCACGCCCGCCGTAGAGAAATGCACTGTCATACCCTTGGGCGGCGAACTGCTGACCTAGACTTGCATAACCAGCTTCACGACCAATACGCTTGACGATCGAACGCCCCGGCGTTGGTGGAATAGACAGGGTGATGGCTTCTAGGCCACGGTCAGTTCGGGTACCCGTGGCGTAAAAGTTACTGAATGCCAGACTCTGCTTGCGTAGCGCGTCCAGATTCGGGGTCAATCCGCGGTTGTCACCGAAACTGCCCAAGTATTTGGCACTCAAACTCTCGATGGTCACCAGTACTACGTTCAGGCGTTTTGGTTGCCCTGGATTATCGATTTCACGGCGAATGTCTAGCGGATCACTGCCTATGAAACGGGCATTGGGCTCGCTCACCTCGCTTCGCAACAACCCGGCGACTTCGGACTCCGGCAGGGTCGAGTAAAACTGCTGGTAGTCCAGTTCGTTATTCCGAAACGCAGCAAAGAACTGGAAAGGCCCATTGCTCGCCAGCTCGCGCTGATAGGCATTACCACCTATTCCACGGGGGGAGTTCTGCCCAACAAAAGCGCTACTAAGCCCGGCCAGCAAGAGCAAAACACCCAGACTATATAAAGCTTGCTTAGGTGCCATGCGTGGGGCATCCAAGGCAGCTGCTAGGGGGCGGCGAAGGATGAATGTCAGACCAATGGCCAAGATGGCGAGCAATGCCAGTAAGGGGTAAATCGGGTAGGACTCAAGAATGTTGTTGATCACCTCCTCGGAGTACACCAGGTAGTCGACGGCGATGAAATTGAAGCGTACGCCGAATTCGTCCCAAAACAGCCATTCCGCAACAGCAGTGAACAGCATGACGAATAGACTGAGGGCCATGGCGCTGGCCATAAACTTTTTGTGCCAGCGCTGCTGCCAAATCGCGCGCGGGCAAAGCAGCAGGTAAAGCGCCATTGGCAAGGTCGCGTAAAGCAGGAAGCTCAAGTCGTAGATCATCCCTATGGCATACAAGCCCATAAGGTTCGAAATGCTGATATTCGCATCTGCCAGGTGGCTAACCAGCAACAGGCTCCGAGTCAGAGTGAATACCGTTAGCCACGCCAGCACGACGATGGATAAGTAGCGAATTTGCGCATAATGAAGCTGGGGCATCGTATGATCCTTTTTGGATGAACGGGCCGCAGTCTGCATTTGCCTCTGTTAGTAGCCTGTCAAAGCGACGTGAAAAAAGCGTCAAAATCAAAGAGTAATCAGCCGATGCGTATTCTGGTCATCGAAGACAACCGCGACATCCTGGCCAATGTGCTGGACTACCGGTCGCGGTAGGAACGGCAGTTACCTGCCGCCCCCCGCACAGATCCGTACGTGCGGAACTACCGCATACGGCTCCTGCCTCGGGTATGTGACGCAAAGCGATCCTCAGGGTAAGGATGTGCATTTCTAGGTCTCGGGATGTAGAGATCGGCAAGGCGTCCGTACCGTGACCATTGAAGCCGATTACGCTGGCTGCGTCGCTTAAGGGCTTGCCGCCAGAGACGGCATACCGCCAAACGAAAACCGCTAAGACGTATCAGGTTCCCCGGTACCGCGTGGTAATTGAAGTAACCGCTCACCACACGTTTGAGCCATTGCCCTTGAACCCGGACAAGGTCATGACGCCGGCGACTCAACTCCTCACGGATAGCAAGAAGCGTCGCACGCATACGCTTTTTGACAGTCAGTCGCAGTACTTGGAAGTCACCGCGTCGGCTGACACTACAACAGTGGGTGAAACCCAGAAAATCAAAAGTCTCCGGTTTTCTCAAACCTCGTTTCCTGCGATTCGTCACAGCAAAACGACCAAACTCGATCAGTCGTGTTTTCAAGGCGTTGAGCGATAGGCCGAACCTGGCCAACCGTTCCTGCAACTGCACCAGAAACTGCTGGGCCTGCACTTTCGTCCTGAACCCCACCACACTGTCATCCGCGTAGCGCACGACAATCACATCGCCACGGGCGTGGCGCTCGCGCCACTGCCTTGCCCATAGATCCAGCACGTAGTGAAGATAGATATTCGCCAGCAGCGGCGATATCACTGCGCCTTGGGGCGTCCCCTTGGTCGCAGCCACCCTACGGCCATCCTCCACAACGCCCGCTTGAAGCCATTTGCAGATAAGCCCGAGCAAGCGCCGGTCTGCAATTCGGTGTCCCAGAAACATCAGCATCCATTCATGGTCGATCTCATCAAAGAACGACGTGATATCCGCATCAAGTATCCAGTTCACCTTTTGGCTTTTCAGCGCGACCGTTAACGCAGCCAGCGCATCGTGCTGACTGCGGCCCGGTCGAAACCCATACGAGAATCCAAGAAAGTCCTCTTCATAGATCGCATTCAGAACGGTAACAACCGCCTGCTGTACAATCTTGTCCTCCAAAGAGTCAATGCCCAACGGGCGCTGCCTGCCATCGGCTTTGGGAATGTACACCCGCCGCGATGGCGTTGCCCGATAGGCTCCACTGTGGAGCCTTGCGTGCAAATCGGTCACCCGCTGGAGAAGACCTTCCTCATATTCTCGCCACGACATGCCGTCCACGCCCACCGCTGCATCGCGGCGCAAGGCATAGAAGCTCTGCGCCAATAACTGCGGTGTGATGTGGTGCAGCAATGCCGTGAACTGCATGCCCTTGTTCCTTCGGGCTGCTTCACGTACACCTTCAAGTCCCATCGACGCGCAACTGATCCGACTCTGTGTCCGGGGCGCGGGGGACGTGTCGGTGTTTCCCTTGGCTACGTCCCTTTCCTCCACTATCTCCGCAGGGCTTGGCCCCTTGTTCGATGGCTTCTCAGGTACTACGGACGTATCCGACTTCTCAGCGACGTAGGCAGCAGGGTTACGGCTTTTGGCCTTTCCTCCTCCGCCCGGTGCTTGCGCACCGGGCACCGCTGAGATCTCCCAGTTTCTGTGCAAAGGACTTCCCGACGTGCACAGGGTCTCCGACCGCGCGGGATCAGAGCATGACTGGCGTATAACGCCATGCTCCGTATTGCCTTCTGCTTCGGTTAACAGCATCGGCATCCCGAATTCCTGATTACGCGGCTCAATGGCTGGCCCATCGGTTTCCCCTGTCAACGCTTCACCCTGCACCTCACGGTGCAACATGCATGACTCGGGGTCTGGTTGATTCGCCATTTCTTACCAGTATCGAACTTTCATCGACTATCCTCTGCCAGCTTTAACTGGCGCTCTAACCGTCCGGCCAGCACCCTCTCCTGACAGCCCTCCAAATTAGCCAAGATAGTGGACACCATTTTTTTGTGGACACTATCTTGGATACTGTTGCCCCAGCCCGTCGAACTGGCCGCCGCCCCAACTTCTCGCTGGCGTTCAAACGCCAAGTCGTCGAGGCGACCCTCCAGCCTGGCGCCTCCGTGTCGTTGATCGCTCGTGAGCATGACGTCAATGCCAACCTGGTGTTTCGCTGGCGGCATCAATATCAGGAAGGGGTATTCGGTACCGTCAGCCAGAGCGCAACGCTTTTGCCCGTCCAGGTGATGGAGGCGCCAATCGATCTGCCGCGCGTCGTCCAGCCACAGGCGGAGTGTCATTCCGAGATCGCAGTTGAGGTCGGAAAAGCCAAGCTGCGTATCATGGGCGCACCCGATCCGCAGACGCTGCAATTCGTCTTGCAGCAGTTGCTGCGATGATTGCCCCGCCCGCTGGAACCCGTATCTGGATCGCCGCCGGCGTCACGGATATGCGCCGTGGCTTCGATGGTTTAGCGGCACTGGTGCAGACACAGTTGGAAGCCGACCCGTTTTCCGGTCAGATCTTTGCCTTTCGCGGACGGCGCGGTGACCGGATCAAGCTGTTGTGGTGGGATGGCGACGGCTTGTGTCTGTTTTGCAAACGGTTGGAACAAGGGCGCTTCGTCTGGCCGCAAGCAACCAGCGGCAGCGTGTCGCTGACGCCTGCGCAGTTATCGATGCTGTTGGAAGGCATTGATTGGCGCAGGCCAATTCGTACAGCGCCTGTCCTCGCGGTCTGACTTGCCGCGCTGAAAAAATCCCCAGTAACATGCGCTCATGACTCTCGTGACCGACTCCCTGCCGAACGATCTTCAAGCCTTGAAGACTCTGGTCTCTGCCCAGCGGGCAGAGATTGAGCGCTTGAAAATGATGATCGCCAAGCTGCGTCGTACGCAGTTCGGTCGCAGCTCCGAGCAACTGGACGCAATGATCGATCAACTCCAGTTGAGCCTTGAAGAGCTGCAAGTCAGCCAAGCCGAAATGACACCGCCAGTCGAACCGGCCCCTCGCGCAGTTTCGCGCCGCAAACCATTGCCCGAACACCTGCCTCGCGAAACTCACGTGCATCAGCCCGAGTCGCAATGCACGGGCTGCGGTGGGAAGCTTCGCTATTTGGGTGAGGATGTGTCCGAAGTGCTGGAGTACGTTCCGGCACGTTTCAAAGTTATTTGCCATGTCCGTCCGAAGTGGGTCTGTCGCTGCTGCGAGCACATCGCCCAGGTGCCGGCGCCGAGTCGTCCGATAGCCCGAGGCCTTGCAGGCCCGGGGTTGTTGGCCCATGTGCTGGTCTCCAAGTTTGTCGATCATCTGCCGCTGTACCGGCAGTCCGAGATCTACGCCCGTGAGGGCGTGGAGCTGGAGCGCTCAACCCTGGCCGACTGGGTGGGCCAGAGCAGTCAATTGCTCAGGCCGCTGATCAACGCCCTTGAGCACCACGTCATGAGCGGTCACAAAGTCCATGCAGACGACACGCCGATTGGCGTGCTCGCGCCGGGCAGCGGCAAGACCAAAACGGCTCGCCTGTGGACATACGTGCGGGACGACCGACCTGCGGGTGACTCGACACCGGCGGCAGTTTGGTTTGCCTACTCGCCGGATCGCAAGGGGCAACATCCGCGCGCTCATCTCAAGGGCTTTAGCGGGATCTTGCAGGCTGACGGCTACGCCGGTTTTGCTCAGCTGTATGCGACGGGCACTATTGAGGAAGCTGCATGCTGGGCTCACGCCCGGCGCAAGTTTTACGATGTCTACAAAGACTTGGCTTCACCCCTTGCCGCCGAGGCGCTGCAACGGATTGCAGCCCTGTATGCCATCGAAAGCGAGATCCGAGGGCAGCCGCCCAACCTGCGAAAAACGGTTCGGCAAAGTCGGGCCAGTCCGCTGCTGGAGCACCTGCACGCATGGCTTAATCAGACGCTGACTCAACTGTCGAAAAAGTCGGCATTGGGCGGTGCAATCCTCTATGCCCTCAACCGGTGGCAGGCCTTAACGCGCTACTGCAATGACGGCCGAATCGAAATCGACAACAACGCCGCCGAACGGGCGCTACGCGCCGTCGCGCTGGGCCGCAAAAACTACCTGTTTGCCGGTTCCGATGCCGGCGGAGAACGAGCCGCTGCGATTTACAGCCTGGTGGGTACTGCCAAGCTAAACGGGTTAAACCCACAGGCCTATCTGGCCTACGTACTTGAGCACATTGCCGAACACCCGATCAATCGGGTGAGCGAGTTGCTGCCTTGGAACATTTCTTTGAATCACACTGAACACTGCGAGGCCGCCTGATCCATGGTTAAAACTGTCCGTTTACCCAAACCCGCCCCCGACCTGTTACTGCTGCACATCGAGCTGAAGTGGATCACTCCGAAGATTTGGCGTCGGTTCGCAGTGCCTGAAAACATCACCTTGGGCAAGCTGCACCATGTCATCCAGGTCGTGATGGGATGGAGTGATAGCCATCTACATGAGTTTGAAATTGCCGGTGAGAACTACGGCATGCCCGACCCTGATGGTTGGGGGCCGACGGTGAACCCGGAAGCCCGTAAAACGCTGATCAAGGCGCTGAGCGGAAAGCGGACATTCAATTATCTCTACGACTTTGGTGACAGCTGGCATCACAGTATCAAGGTCGAAAAAACGCTACCCGCTGTTGCCTGTCCTCAGGTGCCGTACTGCATCGACGGCGCCAATGCTTGCCCACCGGAAGACGTGGGTGGCGGACCTGGTTACGAGGAGTTTCTGGAGGCGATGGGCAACCCCGATCATCCAGAGCATGACGCCATGGTTGAATGGCATGGCGATGTTTTTGATCCGGTGACATTTGAGTGCGAGCGCGTGAACCAGTGGTTTAAACGGATTAAGGTTTGAGTTGCAAGGCGGTGTAGCTCGGACGCTTACGGACTACCTGCAGCTAAAGGGCTTCGGCGTCGACTGCGCGCAGGATGGCTTGAGCGGCTTACACCTAGCCAGCACGGGGCACTACGATTTGATCGTGCTTGACATCATGCTGCCGGGCATCGACGGTTATCAGGTGTGCAAACGCCTGCGTGAGGATGGCCAGAGCGAGGTACCAATCCTTATGCTGACTGCCCGTGATGCGCTTGACGACCGGCTGCACGGCCTCAACGTCGGAGCTGACGACTATCTGATCAAACCCTTTGCCCTATCCGAGTTAGTCGCGCGTATCGAGGCGATCCTGCGCCGCAGCCAAGGCAGCCGAAAACGCCAATTGAAAGTAGCGGATCTGATCTATGACTTAGATACGTTGCATGTCAGTCGAGCAGGCCGACCGCTCAAGCTGAATCCCATTGGTCTAAAGTTATTAGCTGTGTTGATGCAGAAAAGCCCGGCCGTGGTACGCCGCGAAGTACTGGAGGAAGCGCTCTGGGGAGATGACTGCCCCGATAGCGATAGCTTGAGAAGCCATATCCACCAACTCCGTCAGGTTCTCGATAAACCCTTCAATACAGAGCTGCTGCATACTCAGCATGGTGTTGGTTACCGCCTTGCGGAGAAAACTGATGGTATCTAAACAACCTTTTGCACGGCGCATCCTGCTTGCCTTTGTATTGATGACCGTAATGGTAAGCGGCATCTTTTCCATAGGCATCGTAGCGGTGGTGCACTTTGTCGAAGAACATCTGGTTTCCGAGGAGTTACAGCGGGAACTGAATACCGTGCTGCACCAGGATATCAATCGAGGTCGGCCACCACGTTTGGACTCTAGTACCCGATTTTTCGCCTCTAGCCATTCCGAATATGCCATTCCCGAGCAGTATGCAAATCTGGAAGAAGGCTTCAATGAGGTCGTCGATGGCAATGAGGCGTTCTATGTCTATGTCCAGGAAATCAACAATCAGACCTATCTATTGGTGCAAGAACAACACGAGTTCGAGGCCCGTGAGCAAGTTCTATTCGATGTTGTACTAGCAGGCTTTCTACTGACCATCGCAGCCGCATGGGGGCTCGGGCTAGTCATGGCGCGTAAGGTGATGGCGCCCATCAGTCGCTTGGCTCAGCAGGTGCGTCATCGCGACCAATTGCACTCTTTGGCTCCGCCACTTGCTCCCGATTACCCTGATGACGAAATTGGTCAACTGGCAGCTGCCTTTGACAGCACGTTGGGCCAAGTGCGTCAGTCACTGGAGCGTGAACGGCTATTCACCAGTGATGTCAGCCATGAATTGCGCACCCCACTCATGATCATTGCCACTTCCTGTGAGTTGCTTGCAGAGGTGAAGCTTGAGCAGCGCGAGCGTGTGCAGATTGAACGTATAGACCGGGCTTGCAAGGAGATGCGCGAGCTGGTCCAGACCTTCCTGCAACTAGCCAGAGATAAAGCTAATGAGACAGCCTTTGTCGCGAGTAGCAGTTTAGCCAAGGTGGCCACCGAGCAAGCCGAGCGTTGGGGCCCAATGCTCGGAGAAAAAAACTGGATTTCCAGTGCATTGAAGAGGGTACGGATGATGGTCGCTACAATCCTACTTTTCTCAACGCGGTGATGGCCAACCGTATGCGTCCGGGCAACACGTCTTGCGTGATTAAACCGGCTGCCACTTATGCGGAAGCAGCTGCTCGATTTCACTCGCCCGCTGCGTCGGTAGACGCGTGAGAACATCCTTTAGATAGGCGTACGGATCATGGCCATTCAGCCGCGCAGACTGGATCAAGCTCATGATCGCCGCCGCCCTTTTTCCGCTGCGTAACGACCCGGCGAAGAGCCAGTTCTTGCGTCCAAGGGCCCATGGTCGGATCTGGTTGTCGGGTAGTCAGACGCGGTTGCCCGCGTCCAACCCCCTAAGAA